>JBDSSV010000501.1:0-4447 GCA_039928535.1 Burkholderiales bacterium | reverse complement strand
GGCACGCGAAGCGGAATTTGTGACGAAGTGGCGGCCGCGGCTGCGCGGACACGGTGAATCCGGCTTTGCACTGCGCGCAGCCGTGTACTACGCATTGCGCCCTTGGCGACTTCCCGAAGCGGTATATTTGTACCAACGCAAGCATGAACTGTTTCCGGAATTCCGGCGCGCTGAATTCATGCGCGACGGCGTCATGCACGACCGCACCGTGGTGTTTTCGCGCGCGGTCTGGAAATTCTGGGGCAACCGGCAGATGGTGATACCGGACATTGCAACGTCAGTGGAGAAATTTGTCGAAGCCGTCGAGCGCGGTAACGCGGTATGCCGCCGATATTTTCCGCATTACACGCTGTATTGCGTCGGTATCAGGCTGCGCGCGGACCACCGTCCGCATTATGAAATGTCGTGCATCCCGCCCGACGCCGAAGGCTGGGCGTACGGCTGCGAGTTCGAACCCATGATAGGCAACGCGGTATACAGCCGCGACCATCTGCAATCGTTCAAGAACGAGATCTATGATATCGGCGTCGACATGGGCGCCAGCTTCTATCGTTTCGGCGGCATGATGAAAGGCTATATCCGCCGCGTTTTCGGCGATGCGCTGGTCGACCGCCACCTCGCGATGAAGCGTGCCGCCGATCCGGCGATGATCCTCAATCGCGACGTGATTTTCTGATGCCGGGCCTGGCGCCTTCGGCAAAAACCAAGCAGGACCACGCAGCGTGCAGCGGCTGCAGTCTGTGCCTGCTGGTATGCCCGGTGTGGCGGCGCACGCGCGATCTGCGCCTGACACCGCACGGCCGCGCAAAGGCGCTGCAGCATGGCGCCACTATCGCCGATATCGCGCCCTCGGTCGAAGCGTGCACGCTGTGCGGCGCGTGCGAGCCGGTATGTCCGGAAAACATCGGCCTCGTCGACATGATGCTGGACCTGCGCCGCGCGTTGCCGCCAACCACGATCGCAAAAAACCTGCACACACGCATGCGAGTCGAGCCCGTGCGTTCCATCGTCGGCCCTGCTCCGACAACCACGGTGCTGGTCGCCGGTGCCACTTATCTATGGCGGCCGAGACTGCTGGCAAGCATCCGCAAGCTGCTCGGCAGCAGCAGCGGCATAACCGTTGAAAACGACAACGGCGCCGATATCTCGCTCGCTCTCGAGATCGGCGCCTGGCTGCCGCCGCAGAGGCTCGAACGTTTTCTGGCGCCGCTGCGCCTGCGCAAGAAGATTGTCGTGGCCGACGGGCTGCTGCTGCGCAGCCTGCGCACGTGGCTGCCCGACGCGCAGCTGGTCAGCCTGGGTGTTGCGCTGAGCTCGCTCGCGCCGCTACGCAGGCTTCTGCGCGCGGGCGACCTCTACGTGATTGAACCGCGCGCGTATCACGCCGATCACGCCAATCTCGTCACCTACTACGACGAGCTCCGCGCCGAAACGGGCTGCACCCTAAATCTCGATCTGCAGCGAATTGCGATCCCGGCGGCGACTTCCAGCCTGGCGCAGCGCCTGGGACTCGAAGCGCCGGCCGACGACGGGCAGATACACTGGATCATGAAGGGCCGCCACGTTTCCCGCATCGTCGTCGAGAACGTGAGCGAGCGCGCAGCATTCGAATACTCCTGCGCGATACCCATTGTGCATCTTGCCGAGCTGGCCAATGACTGATTGCCCTGAGCGGGACGACAACCATGCGCACGGTTGACGTTATCATCGTCGGCGCCAGCCTGTCCGCGGCCGCGGCGGCCAAGCGTCTCGTCGATGCGGGGCTCGAGACCATAGTGCTCGAAAGAAAAACCCTGCCGCGCCACAAGATTTGCAGCGGCATCCTGTCGCCGCGCGGGCATCGTTTTCTGCTCGAGAATTTCGGCCCGTTGCCGCGCGAGGCACTGCATGAGCCGACGGCGTGCCGCGGCGTGACCTTCCATTTTCCGTCGATGGTCTCGCTGTCGATGGATTTTTTCGGCGGCACCACGCCGCATCTGCACCGCAAGTACTCCGACCACTGGGCGATCACGCAAAGCGGCGCCGAAATCCATGACGAGACATCGTTCGCCGGACTGACCGACAACGGCGACCATGTGCTCGTCCACGCGCGCAAGAACGGCGAGCCGGTGGAATACCGCGCGCGCCAGGTGATAGGCGCCGACGGGCCGAGCTCGCTCGTGATCCGCTCGATCTACCCGGACTATCCGAAACAGATCCCGTGGTTCTTCGTCGGCCAGAAATTCCACGACATCATCGACTGCCCGCTCGACGAAGAATATTTTCATTTCTGGTTCCATCCGGGGCTCGGCCACTATACGTGGAGTCACGCGCGCGACGGCCGCCAGATAGTCGGCGTCGGCTTCAAGCGTGGCGACAATTTCGCGCAGAAACACGCGAACGTCGTCAAATACCTCGATGAGAAGCACGGCGTCAAACTGCAGCCGCATACCGAGGACGAAGGCTGCGGCGAAAATTTCGGGCCCTCGCTGATCAACCGTTACGTTTTCGGCAAGGGCAACGTGCTGATCACCGGGCAGGCGGCGGGTTTTCTCAATATGATAGGTGAAGGCATGAGCTGCGCGCTGCACTCGGGCGCGATCAGCGGCGAGGCCATAGTGGAAGCCCGGCTCAGAAACCGCCCGGTGCAGGAGATGTACCGCAAAATGGTCGCATCCGAAGTGCTCCGCTGCTCCGACCAGTGGAACCCGCTCAAAATCGCGTTCGACCGCCCGCACGAAGCCGACTTCCCCGCCGCGCTGATGGCACTATCCTGGCGCGACCGCACCAAAGTGTTGCGCGATATGTGGCGTTTCGTCGTGCTCTATAAGGAATTCAAATGGGGCCGGCAAATTTTTCGTGCCGCATTGCAACGCCCGTTGATCGGCGGGTATTCCATGCGACGCTGGTTGTAGCGCACAATACGGGCTGAATCGCACGTCAACCTTGGAAATTGTTGCGCGTTTTAAAAGAATGCTGACCCGCGAAGATCTCGAAAACGACGCCCTGCGGAGAAACCACGCGCAAAACTTCGACAGCCTGCCGCTCATCCCCGAACAAGAGTTCAACGCCTCGCTCGAACGCATCCTCGCCGACTGGAATCCCGCGGAAGATTTATGGGTGTTCTGCTACGGTTCGCTAATCTGGAACCCGCTTTTCCACCACGTCGAACGCCAGAACGTCACGGTGCACGGCTTTCACCGCAGTTTCTGCCTGCGCTCGCGGCACGGACGCGGCTCGGTCGAAGAACCCGGGCTTATGCTGGGACTGGATCTGGGCGGCTGCTGCAACGGCGTTGCGCTGCGCATTCCGGCGGATCAGGTGCGCCATGAGCTGTTGCTGGTGTGGCGGCGCGAAATGGCGATCGGCTCGTACGCGCCGCGCTGGATCACGGCGCGCACCGACGGGCCGGCTATGCGCGCGGTTGCTTTCGTCGTCAATCACGCTCACCCGCATTACGCCGGCAAGCTGCCGCTAGAGACGATCACGAAAATCCTGGCAACCGCCAAAGGCCGATTCGGCTCGGGCGCGGACTACCTGTACCAGACCGTCGACTGCCTCGCCAGCCACGGCATCCGCGATTCGTACCTCACGAGGCTGCGCGAACAGGTGATGAAGTTCAGCCACGGCGTGCGCCACCCGATCGAATGTCCGGAGATCGGGGCCTGACCGGTCGTTCTACAAAGCCTCGACGCGCACTTTGGCCTTGCGTATCACGCCGGCCCACTTCGTAATCTCCGCTTTCAGGAACTCCGCAAATTGTTGCGGCGTGCTGCCGACGATCTCGGCAGCTTCGCCCGACAGGCGTTCGCTGACTTCTTTCGACCGCAACGCCTTGACGGTGCCCGCGTGAAGCGTGGCGACGACCGGCGCAGGTGTGGCGGCCGGTACGAACAATCCGTACCAACCCGTGACCACGTAACCCGGCATGCCCGACTCGGCGACAGTGGGCAGTTCCGGCGCGACTGCCGACCGCTTGCCGCTCGTGACCGCGAGCGCCCGCAACTTGCCGCTGCGGATCATGGCCATGCCGGCGAGAAAATTATTGAGAAAAACTTGCACCTGCCCTGACACCAGATCGGTCATGGCCTGTCCGGCGCCTTTGTACGGCACATGAATCATGTCGATGCCCGCCATGCTCTTGAAGAGTTCCATGCCCAGATGCGGGCCGCTGCCGTTGCCCGATGACGCAAACGCCAGCTGGCCCGGATGTGCCTTGGCGAACGCGATGAGCTCCTTGATGGATTTCGCCGGCACTGACGGATGGACCGTGATCACGAACGGATATTCGGCCAGCAACGAGACTGGCGCGAGATCGTTGAGCGTATCGTACGGCAGCTTCGAGTACAGCGTCGGGTTGATCGCATGCGACGCGATCGTGACCAGCACGGTGTAGCCGTCGGCTGGCGCTTTCGCCACCAGATCGGCGCCTATGATGCCGTTGGCGCCGGCACGATTGTCGACGATC
>JBDSSV010000500.1:0-4038 GCA_039928535.1 Burkholderiales bacterium | reverse complement strand
TCGCGCGTCTGCATCGTCAGCTCGATCCGCTCGCAATCGGCCTGTGCCAGTCGCGCCTGGGGATCATCGGGCAGATGCAGGATCTCCGCCTTGAGCTTGAGGCGGCGCGCGACTTCGTCGAACTCTTTGCCGTACTTCGCGACGAACGCTTTGGACAGCAGTATTCCGGTCACGCGCTTTCCCCCATGCAAGGCCGGATGCGCCGGCCGCGGCGATTATTTTTTCTTGCCCGCCGCGAAGAGGCTGTCGAGCTTCTGCTCGTAAACGTGATAGCCGAGGTAATCGTATAGATCGTTGCGCGTCTGCATCGTATCGACGACGTTCTTCTGCGTGCCATCCTTGCGCAGCGCCTGGAACACTTTCAGCGCGGCCGCGTTCATCGCGCGAAACGCCGACAGCGGGTACAGTGCCATCGCGACATTCGCACTTTTCAATTCGTCCGTCGTGAACAACGGTGTCGCGCCGAACTCGGTGATGTTGGCGAGGATGGGCACTTTCACCGCGTCGGCGAATTTCTTGTACATGGCCAACTCGGTGATCGCTTCCGGGAAAATCATGTCGGCGCCCGCTTCGACGCATGCGCACGCGCGATCGATCGCGGCCTGCAGGCCTTCCACCGCCAGCGCATCGGTGCGCGCCATCACGACAAATTCGCTGTCGGTCTTCGCGTCCGCCGCCGCCTTGATGCGGTCGACCATTTCCTGCTGGGTCACGAGTTCCTTGTTCGGCCGGTGGCCGCAGCGCTTGGCGCCGACCTGGTCTTCGATATGCATGGCGCCGGCGCCGAACTTGATCAGCGACTTGACCGTGCGCGCGACGTTGAACGCGCTCGAGCCGAAGCCGGTGTCGACATCGACCAGCAGCGGCAGCGTGCAGACGTCAGTGATGCGCCGGATGTCGGTCAACACGTCGTCGAGATTGCTAATGCCCAGATCGGGCAGGCCCAGCGAGCCGGCCGCGACGCCGCCGCCGGACAGGTAGATCGCCTTGAAGCCGACGCGCTCGGCCATGCGCGCGTGATAAGCGTTGATGGTGCCCGCGATCTGCAGCGGTTTTTCGGCGGCGACGGCGGCGCGAAAGCGCGCGCCCGCGGACGCCAGACGCGGCGTGCCTGAAGAAAGGTCGGTCATGATCTGCTCCTGGGTCGAGTGGAGTCTGCCTGCGCCGAGCCGCGCGGAAAACGCGGGGCGCGCAGTGACGGCCGCCATTTTAACGCACCCCGCGCGCACGCGGGAACCGCGGATTGCACCACCCTATGATTGCTGTTATGTTTTCGCCCTCCCCGTTCGCACTGGAATGACAGGACTCGCGATGCTTGCTTTATTGCGTTGGGCTTTTGTCGCGTTGCCGGCAACCATGATCGCGGCAACGGCGCTTGCGCAGCCTGCATATCCCTCGAAGCCCATCCGCTTCCTGGTCGGGGCACCGGCCGGCGGCAGCAACGACATATTTGCGCGCGCATTGAGCCAGCGCCTGTCGGAAGCGCTCGGCCAGCCAGTCATTGTCGACAACCGTCCCGGCGCCTCGCAGATGATCGCCGCCGACCTGACGGCGAAAGCGCCGCCCGACGGCCATACGCTTTACATCACGTCGACAACCTACACCACCGGCGCCGCGCTGAGGGCAAAGCTGCCGTTCGACCCGATCAACGATTTGGCCGGTGTCACGATGATTGCGCGCGGGCCTATGGTGCTGGTTGTGCATCCGTCCGTGCCGGCAAAGACCGTCAAAGAATTGATCGCAGTCGCGCGCGCGCGGCCGGGGCAGTTGAACTACACTTCGTCGGGCATCGGCGGCATCAATCATTTCGGCATGGAAGTGTTCAAGTCGATGGCGAAAATCGACATCGTGCACGTGCCGCACAAGGGCATGGGGCCGGCGATCACCGATCTGATGGCGGGCCAGGTGCAAGTGCTGCTGGTGAGCCTGACGGCGGTCGAATCCCAGATGCAGTCGGGACGGTTGCGCGCGATCGGCGTCAGCAGTCCGCAACGCTCCGCATTCCTGCCGAATCTGCCCGCGATTGCCGAAACGCTGCCCGGCTACGACAACGACTTGTGGTGGGGCGTATTCGTCGCGGCCAAAACGCCCAAGCCCATCATCGACCGTCTGAACGCCGAAATTCACAAGACGATGACTACCGACGACATGAAAAAGCGCTTCGGCGATTTCGGCGCCGTCGCCGCGCCGACCACGCCTGACGGCTTCAACACGATCGTGAAAAGCGAGATCGCCAAGTGGAGCAAGGTCATCAAGGCGGCCAACATCAAGCCCGAATGAAAAGCGCGCTGCGAAAAAAATCGTTTCAGCCGGGCGCCAAAGGCGCACTCGACGGCGTGCGCATTCTCGACATGTCGCGCCTGGTCGCCGGCAACACGTTGACGCAAGTGCTCGGTGATTTCGGGGCGGAAGTCATCAAGATCGAGCCGCCGGCCGGCGACACGCTGCGCGCATGGCAGACCGACGGCGTGGCGACGAACTGGAAAATCTACGCGCGCAACAAGAAAAGCCTGGGCCTCGAATTGCGCAAGCCGGAAGCGCGCGACCTCTTGCTCAGCATGCTGCCGAAGGCCGCGGTTTTCGTCGAAAGCTTCCGGCCCGGCACGCTCGAAGAAATGGGGCTCGGCCCCGACGTGCTGCTCGCAAAAAATCCCAAGCTCGTCATCGTGCGCATTTCCGGCTGGGGCCAGACCGGGCCGTACAAGCGGCGGCCGGGTTTCGGCACGCTGGTCGAAGGCATGTCGGGGTTTGCGGCGATCAACGGCTTTGCCGATCGCGAACCGGTGCTGCCGCCTATGTACATGGCCGATTCGTATGCTGGGCTGTACGGCTCCACGGCGGTGATGATCGCGCTGCGCGAAGTCGAGCACAACGGCGGCCTGGGCCAGGTGATCGATCTGCCTCTGCTCGACCCGGTGTTCGCGGTACTCGGTCCGCAGGCGGCCAACTACCGATTGACCGGGCAACTCAAGCCGCGCACCGGCAGCCGCTCGACCAACTCGTGTCCGCGCAATGTCTATTTGTGCAAGGACGGCAAATACGTGGGGCTGTCGGCGTCGATTCAGAAAATGGCGGAGCGACTGTTCCGCTCGATCGGCCGCGCGGATCTCATCGACAATCCGCGCTACCGGATAAACGCCGAGCGCGTGAAGCACGCGGAAGAGCTCGACGCCATCATCGGCGCGTTCGTCGCCCAACGCACGCAGGCGGAGAACGTCGCGTTCTTCGAGCAAGCCGAAGTCACCATAGGGCCGATCTACGACGTCTCGCAAATCGTCGAAGATCCGCACGTGATCGAGCGCGAACTCATCGCCGACTATCCCGATCCGGACATGGAGCAATTCCCGATGCATCACGTGGTGCCCAGGATGTCCGGCACGCCCGGCGCAATCCGCACGCCGGCGCCGCGAATCGGCGAGCACAACCGCGCGCTGCTCGCCGAACTCGGCATCGACGATGCGGCTTATGCGAACCTTGTAGCCGCAGGCGTCGTCTGCGAAGGCAAATCAACGACTAAGGAAGACGAATGACTATACCCCGCGAATTACCCGTCTGGCGCTCGTTAATGTACGTGCCGGTCAACGTCGACAAGTACGTCGACAAGGCGCACACCCGCGGCGCCGACGTCATCCAGCTCGACGTCGAAGACAGCGTGCCGCCCGCGGAAAAAGACAAGGCGCGCACGCTGGTCGAAGCGGCGGCAAAAAAAGTCCGCCGCGGCGGCGCCGACGTCGTGGTGCGCATCAACCGGCCGCTGTCGCTCGCGGTGCGCGATCTCGAGCATTCGATTTGTCCGGATGTCGATGCCATCGCGTGCACTAAAGTCGACAGTGCTTCACACGTGAGATTGCTCGACGAACTCGTGACCGAGCTCGAAGAAAAGCGCGGGATGGCGGCCGGCCACACAAAATTCATCGCGATGGTGGAAACCGCCGACGCGTTCTTTCGCATCCATGAGATCGTGCGCGCGAGCCCGCGCATCGTCGCCACCTGCATCGGGGGCGAGGACTTTGCGCTCGACAACAACATGCAGCCGAC
>JBDSSV010000499.1:0-3460 GCA_039928535.1 Burkholderiales bacterium | reverse complement strand
ATGATGACGCGGCAGATCGCCGAGACCGTGAACTCCACGCTGCTGGAATTGCCTGAAGAATTACGGACCGCGATTACGCTGCGCGAAATCGATGGTTTGAGCTACGAGGAGATTGCGCAGATTATGAATTGTCCGATTGGCACCGTTCGTTCGCGGATATTTCGCGCGCGCGAGGCCATAGCCGAGCAATTGCGCCCGCAACTCGGTACCCCGAAAGACAGGAGATGGTAATGGAGCGAATTTCAGCATTCATGGACGGCGAGGCCGCCCACATGGAGACGCAGCAGGCAATCGCGCGTTTGAAAGACAGCGATGAACATCGCGATACCTGGGGCACCTTCCATCTGATCGGCGACATGATGCGCGGGGACCCGCTCCTGAAAGACGATTTCATGGCGCGTTTTCGTGCGCAGATGGAACTCGAGCCCACCCAGCTTGCGCCACGCGTCACGTGGCGAAAATCGACGCAATTTGCGCTGTCCGCGGCGGCCTCCCTGTCCGCAGTTGCTATCGTCGTGGCGATTGTGCTTGCCGACAGCCCGCTGCGCCCGCAGGCGCCCGCCCTCATTGCCGCGAAGCCGCCGGCTGACATCGTTGCCAGGTCGCGGCCGGCCCCCGCCGCCAACCAGCGTAAGGTCAATGAATATCTGATGGCACACCAGGAATATTCTCCGAGCACGGCGTTTCAGGGCCTCGCGCCTTATGTAAGAACCGTGTCGGAATCGCACGAAGGTGACGGCCATTAGGACACGCACGCGCCGCTCGTCCGGTACTGCGCTGCTCGCGCTGCTCGGGGCGTTCGGCTGCGGCGGCGTCATCGCAGCTGAAAGCGGCGCAGATGCCATGACCTGGCTCAAGAAAATTGCGGCTGCGTCGCGCCAACGCAATTACTCGGGCACTTTCGTCTATCAGCACGGCCGCCAGATGGAAAGCTCGCGCATTGCCCACATGGCCGACGCGAACGGCGAGTACGAAAAACTCGAAACGCTCGAAGGGCCACCGCGCGAGATCATACGCAACAACGAAAACGTCACGTGCTATGTGCCCGACAGCAAGACGGTCATCATCGAGAAACGCGCTTTGCGCCAGTTTCCCGCGCTGCTGCCGGAACAATTGAGCGGCATCACCGACAATTACGTGGTCACGAAAGGCGCGCAGGACCGTGTCGCCGGCCACGACTGCCAGATCATCGCGCTTGAACCGAAAGACAACCTTCGCTACGGACACCGCTATTGCGCGGAACTTGCCAGTGGACTCGCGCTGCGCTCGCGCACCATCAATGAAAAAGGCGACCTGGTCGATTTATTCATCTTTACTCAGTTGATTATCGGCAACGGCGTTACGCGCGACATGCTCAAGTCGCGTTTCGCCGGTGTCAGCCAGAACTGGCACGTCGATCGAGCGGCGATGGAAAGCGGCGCCAGCACCGCGGACAGCGGCTGGGCGCTGAGGAGTCCGCTCGCCGGATTCAAGAAACTGACGGAGATGCGCCGCTCAGTCCCGGGCCGGGCGACGCCCGTATCCCATATCGTCTATTCGGACGGACTCGCCGCTGTGTCGGTATTTCTCGAGCCGATGCCGAAGTCGCCGCCGGCCGCCGGCGCGACTTTCCAGGGCGCCGTCAACATGTACGTGAAACCGGGCGCCGAGCAGATGGTCACCGTGGTCGGCGAAGCGCCCGCGCGCACCGTCAAGCAGATCGCTGAATCGTTTGTCGTGAAAGAACGTTGACCGCGGAGCGGTGACCGCAGCAGCGCCGGCACAGGGCGGCGTTTCAGAACAATTGCAGCACATAAAAGGGAAGCCAGATGTTGACCGCAGATAACACGCTCGGCGCTACCGGCGCCGTACGCTTCGTCATGTCAGGACTCATGCGGACTTTGCTGCAGCGGGCCATAAAAACTTGCGCGGTATTGTCGGTTGTAATCACGCCGTTAACCGCGGTTGCGCAGCTGCCCGACTTCACGGACCTCGTCGAGCGGCAGGGCGCAACCGTAGTCAACATCAGCACGACGCAGACCGTGCGCAGCCCGCAGGGCTCGCAGCAGATGCCGCAGTTGCAGGAAGACGATCCGTTTTATGAGTTTTTCCGGCGTTTCGTGCCGAATCCCGGCCCGCGCGAGTTTCAGAACAATTCGCTGGGGTCCGGTTTCATCATCAGCACCGACGGCTACATCCTGACCAACGCGCATGTGGTCGAGGCCGCCGACGAGATCAACGTCAAGCTCAACGACAAGCGAGAGTTCAAGGCCAAGGTGATCGGCAGCGACAAGCGCACCGACATCGCGCTGATCAAGATCGAGGCCACCGGGCTGCCGGCGGTGAAGTTCGGCGATCCGAACAAGCTGAAAGTCGGCGAATGGGTGATCGCGATCGGCTCGCCGTTCGGCTTCGAGAATTCGGTGACGGCCGGCATCGTCAGCGCCAAGGGCCGCTCACTCCCGCAGGAAAACTTCGTGCCGTTCATTCAGACCGATGCCGCAGTCAATCCCGGCAATTCGGGCGGGCCGCTCTTCAATATGCGCGGCGAAGTCGTCGGCATCAATTCGCAGATCTACAGCCGCACCGGCGGCTTTATGGGTCTGTCGTTCTCGATTCCGATCGACGTGGCGAACGACATCGCGACCCAGCTCAAGACCGGCGGCAAAGTCACGCGCGGCCGCATCGGCGTCGTCATTCAGCCCGTCACGCGCGAGCTGGCCGAATCTTTCGGGCTGCCGAAGCCGGCCGGCGCGTTGGTCAGCTCGGTGGAGAAAGGCAGCCCGGCGGAAAAAGCCGGCGTGGAAGCGGGCGACGTTATCCTTAAATTCGGCGGCCGCGACGTGAGTTCATCCGAAGATCTGCCGCGCCTTGTCGGCATGACCAAACCGGGCGCGAAAGCGGTTGTGCAACTAATGCGCAATAAGGCGAACCGCGAGGTAACGTTGGTCGTCGGCGAAATGCCCGACGAAGCGCGCAGTGCGCAACGTTCGCCGCAGCGCAAGGGGCCTGCGGCCAAGCCGCCGGCCGAATCGGTGAGCCGGTTCGGCATGACGTTATCCGAACCGACTGCCGACCAGCGTAAAGAGCTGAAGATTGCTGGCGGCATTCTGGTCGAGGAGGCGCAAGGCCCGGCGGCAAAAGCAGGCATCCGCCGCGGCGACATCATACTGGCGGTCAACAACCAGGACGTGAAGGCGCTCGAGCAATTCGGCCAGTTGATGGGCCAGTTCGAGAAGGGCAAGATCGTGGCAATGCTCGTGCGCCGTGGCGCGAATGCAATTTACATCCCGTTCCGCATTGAATAGGCAACCGCCTGTATTGACCGTCTATAGTCGCGCCTATTGCCATTTGTGCGACGACATGATTGAGGCGCTGCGCACGCTGCAGGCAGATCACAGCTTCGAATTGAACGTCGTCGACGTGGACAGCGAACCGGCGCTCGAAGCTAGCTACGGCGAGCTCGTGCCGGTGCTTGCCG
>JBDSSV010000498.1:0-3738 GCA_039928535.1 Burkholderiales bacterium | reverse complement strand
TGACAATGGCCGCGGCGATATCGCCCTTGTAGAACGCATCGCGCGCGGCGCGCAGCGCGAGACGGCGGCCTTTGCGCCTGTGCGCTTTTTCGACGTCGGCCATGTATTGCAGCGTACGCCCGAGATCGGCCTGCACGAACAGTTCGCCGGGCAGCGGCGGCTTGCCTTTGGTCAGGAATATTTTCTTGCTCGCCGGATAACGCTCGTAGGAAGACTGGTTCTTGTGGATAAATTCCGCCATCAGCGGATACATCGGGAAACCTTCACTGGCGAAACGGATCGCCGCCGACGCGACTTCGCCGAAAGTCATCGTGCCGAAGCGCTCGAGCGCCGTGATCCATGAATCGGGCGCCGCCGGCACGACGCTGCGCAATTCGTTCGCGGGTATCTTGCCGCCGTGAAATTTCTGGAAAAAGTCGGGCGTGATGGCTTTCGGCCATACGCCGAGACCGTCGATGCAGTGGATTTCTTTTTTCTTCGCAAGATAAACAATCAATGGAGCGACGCCGCCGAAACTCACTTTGTCCGTCTGCAGTACGCCCATGGCGATGCCGGCTGCGACGCCGGCGTCGATCGCGTTGCCGCCGCCTTCGAGAATCTGAAAACCCGCATGCGCGGCGAGATAATGTCCCGCGGCGATGACGTGGCGGGTGCCCATGATGGTTGGACGGTTGGCCATGATGATCCTTGAGCAGAAAGTGGTTGCGACGTCGGGCCCTCCGGGTCGCATGCATTCATTTTACCGCGTGTCGGGCGCCGGTTGTTTGAATCAACCCTGCTTGATACCATCGCGGTCGCACATCAATCGCGAGCGCCGTTCACCGCATGCAATCAGTCCGCAGCATTATGTTGTACTCACGAATCGCGCCCGCCCACTGCGCGTTCGCCCTTTACGCGTGCGCCGCCATCGGCTGCATAGCGGCGACGTCCGCCAGCGCGCAGTCCTACCCCAACAAGCCTATCCGGCTGATTGTCCCCTGGCCTGCCGGCGGGGGTGCGGACGTGATCGGCCGCACGCTTGGCGTCAGGCTCGGCGACGCACTGGGTCAACAGATCATCATCGACAACCGGGCGGGCGCCGCCGGCATTATCGGCACGGAGGCGGCAGCGCGCTCCGCGGCGGACGGCTATACGATCTACCAGGGCAATACCGCGACCCTCGGCATCAATCCTGCCCTGCACGCCAGGCTGCCATACGACGCGGTCAGCGACTTCGCGCCAATTTCACTGATCAACACCGGCACTCTGATTGTCGTCGTGCATCCATCGCTGCCGGCGAAAAACGTGCGTGAGCTTATTGCGCTGGCCAAAACGCAGCCGGGCAGGATCAATTATGCGTCGGCCGGTCCCGGCAGTCCTGCCCATCTCGTCGCCGAGATGTTCAAGAGCGAGGCGAACGTGAACTTCACGCATATTCCGTACAAAGGCGCCGCCCCGGCGGCAATCGATCTCATCGCCGGCCAGGTCGACCTCATGTTCGGCGATTTCATCACCTGCTTCCCGCATGTGAAATCCGGCAAGCTGCGCGCGCTGGCGGTCACCGCGGGCAAACGTTCGCCGCTGGTGCCCGATATTCCAACCGTCAGGGAAGCCGGCGGACCCGACCTGCAGGCGGTATCGTGGTCGGCAATACTCGCACCTGCCGGCACGCCGGCGGCTATCGTGCAGCGCCTGAACAGCGAGATCGTCAAGATAGCAGCGTCCACCGAATTCAACGAGAAGATGCGCGCTAACGGCGGCACGCCGGTTACCAGTACGCCCACAGAACTGGCGGCCTACATACGCGCCGAAATCGCGCGTTACACCCGCGCGGTCAAGGACTCGGGCACGAAAATCGAGTAGTTACGCGCAGGGCTCGCGCACTTCGGGCTTCGCGTACGATTTCACGAAAGCGGCGGTCGCCGCGTCGTAGCTTTCGGGTTCGAGCAAGTCCTCAAGCCGGCGGCCGTAAAGATGCAGATGGCAGATGGCGCGTTCACCGCGGATGTGGATGCTGTGGAACTCGTCCGGCAGATAGGCTGCCGCCTGGCCGGGACCCACCGCAAACTCGCGCCGCAATTCAAGCCGCGCGGCAGCGCCACTCCCCACGCGCTTATCCTGCCGCGTCGGTCCTGATACGATCGAGCGGCTCGCGCGTAACACCCGCATCGCATGCAATCGTGCGTACGCGCGCGAGCATGCCGCTGACCGCGCGCGTTCGTTCCATCGCAATCGTGTCCGTCATTTGTCCTGTATCGGTGAAGCCTTGCCCTGCCTGCCCAGCCACTCTTCTTCGCGGCCAAAGGTTTCCGGATCGGCCGGACGCCCGTAATAATAATCTGCGAGCGGCGTATACAGACCGAACACGCGGCGCAGTTCCGCCACTGGCTCGTCGTGCGCGTCCACGCGCAGGTCGTAGTAGGGGTAAATCTCGCGGTCGTAGATGACGAGGCCGGCGGAATTCTGTCCGCCATTCTGCCCGCCCGCGTCGCGCCCCGCCTCCAGCGCGGCCAGTAGCCGCTCGGCAAATGCCAGCTTTGCTCCGCCACGCCACGCTTTGGCCATGTCGCCGGCCGTTTTCTCGCTCTTGAGGTTGTTGCCCATCGCGACGAGATTTTTTTCAGTGATCGCGCCCGACCATGTCTTGTTCGAGCTGCCGGTGCGCGCGACCGCGTTGCCGTCGCGGTCGATTGCACAAAGCTGCCGCCATTCGATATGCGGATCGCTCGCCGCCACCTCGTCGAGCGCACGTTTGGCCGAGTAACCCAGCTTGAGCAGACTGACGCCGAGCGGCCCCAACCGCGGGTCCGTGCGCGCCATGGTGACGACGACGCCCACGCCGGACGCGATGAACACGCAACGCGGCGTTACGGCCAGCGCGCGCGTGGAGATGGCGACGCCAATGCGCCCGGATTCCACGCAGCGCGCGGCTATTGCAAAGGTCATACGGGAACTCCGTGGTGGTTTACTGCGGAACTTACTGTGGTGCTTACTGTGGTGCTTACTGTGGTGGAATGGCGGCGACTTTCACCATCTTCGCGTACTTTGTGATGTCCTGCCGGATGCGAACTGCCCGGGCGTGCCGCCGACCGCATCGAGACCGAGCTCGGTCATGCGCGTACGCACATCGCCAGCAAGCCTCTTGTTGATCTCGGCGTTCAGGCGGTCGACGATGTCGCGCGGCGTGCCAGTCAAGCCAGCGCGATCGACAGGACCTCTGGCATCCTTACCCGATGTTAGCCGCGATCGCGCGCAGCCAGCTCGCGCCCAATACCTGCTTGATGGCCTCTTCCCCGTGACCGCGGTCCAGCATGCCCTGGGTGAGATTGGGCGCCTTGCGGATGTCTTCGAGATCGCGCGGATAGGCCTGGTTCAGGAAGTCGTCGACGCTGCCGAAGATGTCGGGCCGCAGCGTGCGATTGCGCCGCGACTGCGGCAGCACGACACCGGCGTCCTTGTAGCCCTCGACGTAATCGAGGCCGAGGCCAACGTGTTGGGCGCCCATCGTTTTGACTAGGTAATCCAGATGATCGAGCATGTGCTCGAGCGTCGGGTCAGGATGATAAACAGAACGCGGCAGCCCGCACAGACCGATCACGCCGCCCTTGGCGGCGACGATTTTCAGCACCTCGTCTTTTTTGTTGCGGTCGTTCGCGACCACCGCATAGGCATTCGCATGCGTAATGCACGGACGCTGCGCGAGCTCGACGGCTTCGAGCGAAGTCTGGTGGCCGGAATGCGACACATCGAGCATCATCG
>JBDSSV010000497.1:0-3345 GCA_039928535.1 Burkholderiales bacterium | reverse complement strand
TCTTCGAGGGGTAGGCCGTACTTGAGCGCCTCGGACCGGCAGTAGACCATGATGTCGCCCAGCAGGTCGGCGATCGCCACGGCGATGTCGGCGGCATCGCCGCCGCTTTTGGCGAGTGTGACGATGTCGTCGATTTCGTGCACTTCGTCGAGCAGCGTCGACTTGAATTTAACGAGCCGCTCGGCGACGTTATTGGGCAGCGTCGGCGCGTCGGCGGCCGGCAGCTTGTACATCGCGTTCATCGCCGCGATGCGCTGGGCAAAGGATTTTTTCATGGGGCAGTAACCGGTGCGTTGAGATTGTTCGGGGGGTCACCGGGCGCCTTGCCCTCACCAATTCTGGAGGCAACGCTCACGTGTTTCATTGTGTTAGGCACTCTTAGTCTATCCTGATGTCGGCTGCCTTGATGACTTTCCGCCATTTTACGATCTCGTCGCGGATCAGCTGGCCGAAGTCCGCCGACGCGCCGCCGGCAGGCTCCGCGCCATCGGTCAGCAAGCGTTCGCGTATGTCGGCGCGCGCGATGACCGTATTGATGTCGGCGTTGAGTTTCGCGACGATGGCGTTCGGCACGCCGGCGGGCACGAGCATCCCGCACCACGAAACCGTGCTGTAACCCGGCACGCCGGATTCCGCGATGGTCGGCAGCCCCGGCAGCGAAGCGCTGCGGCGCTCGCTGGAAACGCCCAGCGCGCGCAGGCGGCCGCTGCGCGTGTGCGGCACGACCGCCAGCACGCTGCCGAATATGAATTGGGTCTGGCCGCTGATGACGTCGACGATGGCCGGCGCCATGCCCTTGTAAGAAACATGCTGCGGGCGCGTATGCGTCATGATCTTGAAAAGCTCCCCCGCCAGGTGCGAGCCGCTGCCCACGCCGGTCGAGCCGAAATTGAGCGTATCGGGGCGTTCACTGGCCAGCGCGATGAATTCCTTGACGTCGCGCACCGGCACTTTCGGATTCGTGACGAGCACATAGGGTTGAAACGCAATCTGCGTGATCGGCTTGAAGTCCCTGACCGGATCGTACGGCAGTCCCGGTCGCGTGGTGGGATTGATGGCGAAACTGGGCGCCGCCGCGAACAGCGTGTAGCCATCCGCCGGCGCAATGGCCGCGATTTGCGTGCCGATCACGGTGCCGCCGCCGCCGCGATTGTCGACGACGATCTGTTGCCCCCACATTTCGGTCAGCTTCTGCGTGATCGCGCGCGTCATGATGTCGGTCCCCCCGCCGGTCACATAGGGAACGACCACGCGAACAGTCTTCGCGGGATAAGTTTGCGCGCCGGCAGCACCGGCCAGGACGCAAACGGCTGCGCCGAGAATCCGGCGCGGTGAATGCCGGCGTTTGGCTATTTGGCCGCCTTGCGATTCAGCTCGAGCCGCGCGTCGACGAGCCTGACGGTCTCGTCGAGCACATCCGATTGCATACCCTTTTGTTTCGCAATCGTCTGCACTAGGCGGTCCACGCGCTCGATATTCGGCGCGCCGGCAAAGAGTGCGCGCGCCGCCGAAGACGGGCTGCCAAGCGACAGTGCGGCGTTCGCGTATTTCTCGAATGGCACGAGATCCTTCTCGGCAGCGCCCAGCGACACGCACAGTTTCACGACCCAGTTGTAGACTGCGCGCGTCGCTTCGAGGTCGCTGTGCACCGCGTCCTTGATCGAGCGCGCAGCGTCTTTCTGCACGCAGCGATAGTTGCCGGCGATCAGCATGCTCCATTTCGCGAGCGGCACGAACACGGAATCATGCGTCTTCAGCTTGACCGGCAATTCGATTTTTTCGCTGCCGGTATCGAAGCGCACTGCGTCGACGTCTTTTTCAAGCTGACGCAGGATCGCGGTGTGCGCATCAGCATCGAAGCGCGCCGCCTTGAAGTTCGTCGGCAGCCTGACCTGCAGCACGTTGATTTTTTCTTCGGGCGGACGGAAGGCCTGCGGATCGGGGCTGCACAGCGTCATCAACTTCGGGTCGACGCTGTCCCACACGCTGGCGTCGGTATAGCAGTCCGTGCATTTGTCGGCATCCACACCTGGAATGCGCTTCAGATAAGTAAGCGGCGGCATGTTCATGATCGACATGCACGGTACTCTGGCCTTGGCCACGGCGTCGAGCAGCTCGCGCACGCCGGGCGATCGGTACTGCGGCTCCTGCATGGCCAAAGCCACCAGATCGAAGTCGCCGGGTTTCACGTCCGCGGGGCCCGCGGCGGACAACTTGCCCGGCGCTTTCTTCGAGTTGATCTCGACCAGCGCTTCGCGGCCCTTGATCGGCATGCGTATGATGGCGCCGTCCTTGTTGAATGCTTCGACCTCGACCGGCAGGCAGATCAGCGTGACGTCATGTCCCGCGAGCGCAAGCTTGGTGCCGAGCAGCGAACCGTACGACGCGCCCATGATGAGTATCTTGTATTTCTTTTGCATTGAATTTCTCCGCCTGGTAATGGATTGCGAGACAGGGTGGATCTGAGTGCGCAGGAATGCGAATTCCGGCGCTTGTGTGTCCACCTCCGAGACCGTGATGCTATTCAATTAGTTCGCTGAGTGCAATCGGCAACGACTCGCGCCGGCGGCACCGTGTCCTTGACGTTGGCGTATTGCGTGGCCTATCCTGCATGCCGCAAAGGATGCGGTGTCGAACGATGCCGTCAAGCGACAGAGATCGTGTATTTGCTGCTTTGCGACATAACGCATTCCGCGGGTTGGCCTATCTTCATCATCCAAAGGGGGAGCACCATGAAACTGCAACGTTTGTCCGCTATCGTCATCAGTGTGCTCGTTGTCGCATGCGGCTTAACGAGCTGTGCGTATCAGCCTCTCGGGCCGGCCCAGTACGGATGGGTCACGCTGCTTGACGGCGCCAACTTGAATAACTGGAACCGCGTTGGCGACGCCAACTGGCGGCTGCAGGACGGCTACGCGCAGGCCGACCTGGGCGGCGACGCAATGAGTTTTCTCGTTTCAAAAAAATCGTACAGGGACTTTGAATTGCGCGCCGAGTTCTGGGTCGACGCGACCGCCAACAGCGGCATCTTCATACGCTGCACCGATCCGAAGTCCATTACGGAGAAAAACGCGTATGAAGTGAATATATACGACACGCGTCCCGATCCGTCGTACGGCACGGGTGCCATCGTGGACGTCGCGAAAGTATCACCGATGCCCCGGGCCGGCGGCCAATGGAGCACCATGCATATCACGGCCAAGGGTCCGCGCATGACAGTAATATTCAACGGCATCGTTACGGTCGCCAACGCAAATGACAGCAGGAACCCGAGCGGGCCGATCGCGCTGCAATACGGCAGCGGCGTCGTGAAATTCCGCAAGGTCGATATCAAAGAATTGTAAT
>JBDSSV010000496.1:0-3539 GCA_039928535.1 Burkholderiales bacterium | reverse complement strand
CTTTCCAAATCTCAGCAAAAGCACTGATCGTCTGATCGATCTCTGCATCGCCGACGTGCCGGTGCGTGACGAAGCGCAGATCCCATTCGCCTCCGCTGACGCGCACGCCGCGCTTCTTTAATTGTTCCGACCATGCCGCGCCTTGACGGCCGCTGGCGCGCACCGATACGCGGACGAGATTGGTCTCGACCAGCGCGGGATCGACGATGCTTGCGTCTATCTTGTTGAGACCGGTCGCGAGGCGCTTGGCGGCGCGATGGTCTTCCGGCAGGCGCTCGACCATGTTCTCGAGCGCGACGATGCCAGCCGCAGCGAGCGGGCCGGCCTGGCGCAGGTTGCCGCCGACCATGCGGCGGAATCCGCGGGCGCGCTCGATGAATTCTGTGCTGCCGCATAGCACGGAGCCAACCGGCGCGGACAGGCCTTTGGAAACGCAGAAGCACACGCTGTCGCAATGCGCCGAAACCTCTTTGGCGGTCGTGTTCAATGCGGCCGCAGCGTTGAAGAGACGCGCGCCGTCGACGTGCACCGGCACGCCGTTCTCGCCTGCGATTTTGTATACCGCGGCCATGTGCGCCAGCGGCAGCACCGCGCCGCCCGCGCGGTTGTGCGTGTTCTCCATCCAGATGAGAGCGGTGCCCATCTGGTTGCGTCCGGTCGGTCGGATTTTTTCGCGCAGGACATCGACGTCCATCGCGCCGCGCTTGCCAGGAACGGTGCGGTAGAAAAGTCCGGCGAGCGCGCCGATGCCGCCGAGCTCCGAACTCAGTGTGTGCGAGCCTTCCTCGAGCAGTACTTCGCCGCCGCGCTGCGCGTGCGTCAGCATGGCAACCAGATTGGTCATCGTGCCGCTTGGCATATAGGCGCCAGCTTGCTTGCCGAGTTTTTCCGCGGCCAGCGCTTCGAGCTTCAGCACGGTCGGATCGCCATCGCGCGAATCGTCGCCGTATGTCGCTTCCTGCATGGCGGCGAGCATCGCTTCGGTCGGTTTGGTGATGGTGTCGCTTCTCAGATCAATCATGTATATGCCTAATCAAATCAAAATTGTTGGCCACAAAGGTCACAGAGATTACAAAATTCCGGAAGCTGCAATTCACGACCGTATCTTAATTCAGTACTGCTTTGATGTTACTTTTTGCTTTCCTCTGTGAACTCTGTGCCCTCTGTGGCAAAAGTTTTTGAAAGTTCACCGCGCAGCGAGCAGGAAATCCGCCAGCTCGCAGAAGCCCGCGCCGCTGGCCGCCCGCGTCACGTAGGTGGGCTCTGCGTCGATGTGCCCGGCGAAGGCCTTGATGTTCGCGACGCCGACCGCGTGTGGAAAGTGCGCGAACATCGGCGCATCGTTCGGCGAGTCGCCGGCAAATATGAACTCGTGTTTCCGCGCGTCGAGGTCGGTATCGAAACATTCGCGCAGCAGCGTGCGCGTCATGCCGAGCTTGTCGTACGCGCCGAACCAGCCATTGACGTGGATGGAGCTCACTTTTGCGGTCAAACCCGCGGCGTGCATGAGGGCGACGATTTTGTCGACGTCCGTAGCCGGCAGGCGCGGAACATCCTCGCAATAGTCGATGGCGAGGTCAGCTTCGCGGTAATGCTGATCGCCGGCCACGGCTGAGCCCGGTATAGCGGCAAGTATGCGGGCGCGAATTCGAGCCAGCTTTTCCCGGTGCCTGGCGCGCGTCGCGTCGTCATCGACGTAGTGCCTGCGCATGGCATGCATCCCGTGATCGTAGCGGAAATAGAACGCACCGTTTTCGCCGACGACCGCATCGACCGGCCACATGCGCGCAATGTGGTCACACCAGCCGGCGGGACGGCCCGTGATCGCGACGGTCAGGATGCCGGCGCGCTGCAACGCTTCGAGCGCCGAGTAGGCCGCGGCCGTCAGGCGGCCATCGGTCGTCAGCGTATCGTCAATGTCGAACAACAAGCCGCGCAGTCGTTTACGGGAATCCAGTGGCAACTCGGTCAGTGGCAGCATCTAGTAACACTCTTCCTGGCCGGCGGGCTGCATTGGCCGAGGCATGAAGCCGAAACGCGCGGGAACTTCAGCGGCCGCTATCGGTGCGACCGGGACGGCGGTGCCGCCATAGCGAAAAGCGAGGTCGGCCGCCGCGCCGGTCTGCAGTCGTTCAATGGCGGCGGCTATGGCTTCTTCCGTCAACGAGCCGCCGCGCGCATCGGTGAACGACGCGAGCAGCTGTTCGAGGTCGCGGTCGTCGACGAGGCCGACGCCGTGCGCGCTTTCCATCAGCACGACGCCTGCTTCGTCTATCCACGCGCCGTTGATTTTCGCCACGGCGCTTTTGGTATGCGTTTCCATGCGTTGCTCTGCGCCGGCTTCCGCATTCCCCACCAGCCGGTACACGAAAGGCGTGTAATCGAGCGAAATGAAGACGCGCTGCGGACCATTCTGGAAAAACCAGCGGCCCTGGTCGTCACTCTCGTAGTTGCGGCCGATGAAGTCGGCGACGATGGCGTTCGAAATGCGTTCGCCCTTGATCAGCCAGTGGCCGCGGCGGTCGAGGGAGAGCCACCCGTAGACCGCCGGCACATTTGGCCATTTGGCCATGCCTTGTTTGACGATGTCGTCCATCGGCAGAGCGGGTAATTGTGTGCTTCAGTGATTGAGAGATTTAGTGATTAGGGAAAAACAAACGAGCGCGCCGCGCTCTCAATAACTTAATTACCCAATCACAGAATCACTACCGGTAGGTTAGTGCAGATGCCGATTGCGTGGATGCGGCTGCAGGACCGGGGACGCGACCGCCGGCTCTTCGACCGCCGGGCGGCGCTTCCACTCGTCGTCGAACATCTGGTTGACCATATTCGTGACCTGGTCGACGCGCGTCTTGTCGAAGTGCGGCGACAGCAGAGCGGCGAGATCTTCCTCGACGCATTGACGGCGGATTTCGTGGATCGCTTCGGCGGAAGGTCCGATGAAGATTTGCTGGAACTCTTCCTTGCCGCTGTCGTGGTAGCACGTCAGCGTGATTTCGGATGCGTACTCGGTGAGCGGCCCGAGCGCCTGGAACGCTTCGGTCAACCGCGCCTGAAAACTGCGGCCGACTTCGCCGGTCCAGCACATGTCAAGCGCCTGTTCCTTGATGTCGAAGCGGATACCCGGTTCTTCGCGCTCGAGGCTCTGAACTTTCTCGATCGCCTCGACTTCGAGATAGTCCAGCCACGGCCGCAGCGCGTGCTCGACTTGCGTGAGATGCACGCCTTTGCACAGGAATGCGGTGCCGTGAACATGAACTTCCATGCGCATTTTCTGCTCCGGATCCATGCGAGTCGCCCTGTTCGATTGCTGCTGAGTTAGCCACTAGGGCGGGGCGGCAAGGATAGCACAGCACGCTCGTCACGGCGAAACCGGACTGTCGTTACGGTTGAAGGCCCAGTTCTGAGAGCATCGCGCTCATGTCGGCGCGTTCGCGCGGCAGGTACGCCGCGAGTTCGGTGCTGTTGCGGTACAACGCACTCCAGTGGTTCTGGACAATCGCGGTCGACCAGGTGTCCGCCGCGGTCGCCGCCGCCAA
>JBDSSV010000495.1:0-12259 GCA_039928535.1 Burkholderiales bacterium | reverse complement strand
GACCGCTTGCCGTACTAAAAGGTTCTTGAGTACCGGCTGGCCGTTGACCAGCCGTAAGCCCAGGTTGCGCAGTTTCGCGAGCCGCGCGTCACCGTTGTTGAACAGCCGCTGCAAAGTATCCGTGGTCAATTGCATGGCTGCGATATCCTCGCGGCGCGCGCGTTCATAGCGCCGCAGCAGAACGAAGTCGCCGCAGTCCGATTGCGCGCCGCGTTGCCGCAGCACTTGCGCTAGCTCGCGCGCGTCGCGAAACCCGAGATTCACCCCCTGGCCCGCCAGGGGGTGCACATTATGTGCAGCATCGCCGATCAGAGCAAGACGCGGCTTTATCAGATGCCGCACGCGCTGGATACGCAGCGGAAATGCCGCGGCCGGTGTGATCACCTGCATATCCCCGCACGCGCCGTGCGCGGCGGCGGTGACTTCGGCTGCAAGCTCGGCGGACGTGAGCTCGAGCAGGTGCGCCGCGTGCTCGTCATTGGTCGACCAGACCATGGAGGCACGCATGCCCGGCAACGGCAGGAGCGCGAGCACGCCGTCGCGCCGGAACCACTGCGACGCCACGCCGCGATGCGCTTCACCGAGCGCAAAATTGGCGACTACCGCGGTTTGGCCATACGGCCGCGTAGAGACTTCAATGGCTGCCTGCCCGCGCACCCACGAATCCGCGCCGTCAGCCGCGACGACGAGCCGCGCTTCCAAAATGCATCCGTCGGCGAGTTCAAGCCGCGCCGCGTCCGCGCCGAGCGTCAGGTTCGTACATGTCGCGGGCGCGATAATTTTAATGTCCGGCGTCTGTGTCAGCGCCCGCCAAAACGCGCGCTGCACCTCGCGGTTTTCGACAATGACCGCAAGCTCGCGCAAGCCCGATGGGTACGCGCCGAAATTAAGCGCCGACACCGCATCGTCGCCGAATACGTGCATGTCTTCGACCCTGCACATACGCGATGCGTCGAGCGTGTCCCATATTCCGCATTCATCCAGGAATTTGGCGCTGCCGGGGCTGATCGCGTAAACGCGGCTGTCCCAGTCGCCGCCGCGAGCGGCGGGCGCCGGTTGCTGCGCGTCGACGACGGCAATCCGCAGACCGGCCGCCTTGAGCGCCAGCGCCAGGCTCGCGCCGACCAGACCGGCACCGACTACGATTACGTCAAAATCCATAGGTGATTATCGATTACATTACGTCAGGGAAGGCGCAGTTTAAGGTCGCAGCCTTGAGACCGCAAAATCCGCCGCCCGGCGGTCACCGCCCGGCGATGAACGGAATCATCAAATGATCGGCAAGCCCCGGCAAATCTTGACAAATGAGGGGTCGAAATCTAGACTCCGGCGCCTCACTGCGACTTGCGGCGCGTCCCTCGATTGACTGGCCCGCAGCAGACAACGAGAATTAGGTTTTTGGTGATGTAGCTCAGTCGGTTAGAGCGTGGCACTCATAACGCCAAGGTCGGTGGTTCAATTCCACCCATCACCACCATTACATTGTTTCAAAAATGTTCCAGCCAGCCCAAAAAAGTCCTGAAAGCCAAATAAATCACGGCTTCAGGACTTTTTCTTGGCCGAACTAGTTCACTCGATGTTTCAACGCCTTCGCTGTTCCGGACCGTGGAAGTGTGCCAACCGACCCTGCTCATTGACGAAGTCGACACATTCATGCGGGAGAACCTGGAACTGCACGGCGTTATCAATCGCGGACATACGCGAGATTCGGCTTATGTGATTCGCACCGTGGCGCGACGAATTCATCCGTTCGCGTTGTTGGAACTGGTCGAGCGCCACGGTACGACGATTCATTAGCGCGCAGATCGTGGGTGATAGCGCGAAAAGATCGGTCCTGAATTGCTGGTTGGCTCTGATCGAAGTGCCGCGCCCAGCCCTGTTTCTCGCCGGCAAGGCGTTTGTTCGCTACCGCCGGCTCGGCGGCAAGAAGAGAAATGTCCTCGCCGATTTCTTTATTGGCGCCCATGCGGCCGTGTCGGGATACTCGGGGTACTGACCAGAGATACCCGACGCTATACCTCTTATTTCCCTCGCCTGACGTTGATCTCGCCGGGATTGTCGGGATGAATCCGATTCAGGACCGTACGAGAGCCGTCTATTGGCAAGGCGGACGCGTCGATCCGCAGGCAGACAAAGCACACGGCCTCAGGCCTAGCGCAATTCCTCGCGCCGCAATTTACGCAGGGCTTTGAGAGTCACCGGTGCATCTTCCGCACCTGCGGCTTCGCGTAGCGCTTCGCTGATGGCGGTCTGGCAGCCAATGCCGCGCGCTTCAGCGCGCTGCGAAGCGCCTTGATCACGTCATCATCAAGCATGATCGTGATGCGGGTCTTCCCTTTATCGACGCACGTAACTGGTGAGATGGGGCACGTTCTGGCACGCCTGGCTTTGGAGAAATCTATTCAGAACGCATAGCTGTTCGTCTCCTTGGAGCCTCCCTATTTCTTGACTACTCGTGCAGCCGCTTCGAGTGCCTTCCTCATACTGATGTGCAGACTTCCAAGCTTCGGGGTTTGCCCATATTGAGGATCGGGCGGCACGGCAAAAAAGCTGTCTATCCAGGGCAGTTCGAGAGTGTTGCGCAGATCGAACTTCGTGTCATATGACAAGCCGGCCATCGCGTACGCTGTTTTGTTCTCGGTTTTACGAATGGCAAATTCACCGGAGATCAGGCGATCCGTCTTCTGTGAAGTTCCGTAGGCGACCCGGACCGTGATCCCGTCCTCGTGTTCCGTGATTGAGATGACCAGAGCAGGCCTTGGTTTGGGCCCGGGAACATCGCGGGGCCGTTGCGGGAAGCGACACCACACTATTTCACCAAGGTCTGGTTGCTCCCACATGATTCTTCTCTCCTACAGCAGAGATCGCTTGTGGAGCACCTTCCCCTGGGGCAGCATTGGCTGCGCCGCTTTGCGGATCCTGGCAATGTCTGCCTTGGTGAGCGGTCCATCATCCATTTCATAAGCGGGAAGCACCTCCTTCGCGAAACGCGAGATGGCCAGATGTACCACCATGGTTTCGCTGATGTCCATTTCCTCGGCTAGCGCCTTCAACGTTTTTCGCGTTACGCCGTACCGGGAATTCCTGGATTTGAATTTAACTAGCAGATTGCTCATGATCCACTCCCGTGAATATATACTAACTATATACCAATTAGGCGCCTGTTTGCGATCGCGATTCTTTTGCCCGCGAAGCAGCGAGTAAGATAATTCACATGGCCGCAAGCGCATCCGCTCTGATTCTCACCCCTCATGGTCGCCTGCTTCTTGTGCCGGATGAGGATGCGCCAGTCGTGGCAGAGGCGCTGCAGCGCAGGCTGACCGAAGCTTTCGCACGGGGCGCTGGCCACGGCCTCCTGCAACTCGGCGCGAACGAGGTGGGAGTCGTGCTGCCTGCGACGTACGGCTATTGGCGCGATTTCGGTGCGCGTTACATCTCGGTGGTGTGCGCTACGCCGGAGCTTGGCGAACGCGGCGATGAAGGGAGTGACGTACCCGTAGCGGTTCCATCACCGGAAGATCTGGGATCGCTGGCCGCAGACGCGCCGCCGATGACGGGATCGGAGTATCTGACGGCGCCGGTGTTGCGCGCGCTATGGGCGGAACTGGATTCGGCGTTCCGTGCTGAACTCGCGCAATCGAAACAGTCGCTGCAGGATTTCCTCAAGCATCGCAATCCGGCCTGGAACCTGGTGGGCCGAGTGCATTTTAATCTCGCCGAAAACCGCAAGGACGAACAAGCGCCGTTCGCATTTCTCGCCACTTACACCACGCGCCTGTCGGCGCACGGCAAGGCGCAACATCTGCCGCTCGCGCAGGCGCTGCGCGAATACTCGGACGGCAAGAGCCAGGCACGGCTGCTCTCTCTGCTAGTGCCCGTGCAGCGCGCGGCGGAGCACTGCACCTGGCTGCGCGCGATGGTCGACGCGGGCGAGATCTTTCATCCGCTGCGCTGGACGCCGGAGGAGGCTTACCGGTTCCTCATCGATGTGCCGCGGCTCGAAGCGGCGGGCATCGTGGTGCGCGCGCCGGGCGCCTGGCAATCTGGTCGGCCCGCCCGCCCGCAAGTCAAAGCCACCGTTGGCCTCAAGATGCCGTCACTGCTAGGCAAAGACGCGCTGCTCGATTTCAGTATGGAGTTGACGCTTGACGGCGAGCGCCTGAGCGCGACGGAGATCAAGCAGGTACTCGCCGGCTCGGAAGGGCTGCAGCTCCTTCGCGGGCGCTGGGTCGAGGTCGATCGCGCTAAGCTGGGTCGCATGCTGGAACGGTTTCGTTCCATCGAGCAGACCGCGGCGGGCGGTGGGCTCGCCTTCGCCGAGGCGATGCGTCTAGTCGCTGGTGCCTCCATTGCGGGTGACGGCGCGGCTGAGGTTACCGAGCTCGACTGGTCACAGATCGTGGCCGGCCCGTGGCTCGCCGAGACATTAAAGGGCCTGCGTGGTCCGGAGGGACTGGCCAGAGTCGAGCCCGGCCCGGAACTCAAGGCGACGCTGCGGCCCTATCAGCAGGTGGGCGTGCGCTGGCTGTATCTGCTCTACAAGCTCGGATTGGGTGCCTGCCTCGCCGATGACATGGGCCTGGGTAAAACGATGCAGGTGTTATCGCTCTTGCTGGTGATAAAGCGCGAGACCTGCGGCGACAAGCGCACGAGCCTGCTGGTCGCGCCGGCCTCGCTGCTGGCGAACTGGGCGGCGGAAATCGCGCGCTTCGCGCCGAGCTTGAACGCGATCATCGCGCATCCGTCGGCAATGCCCGCGGCCGAGTTGCGCGTGCTCGACCGCAAGCGGCTCGCGCGCGTGGACCTGGTGATCACCAGCTACGGCTCGCTGTTGCGGCTGCCCTGCCTCGAAACCCTGCCGTGGCACGTGGCGGTGCTGGACGAAGCGCAGGCGATCAAGAATCCGGGCGCGCAGCAGACCCGCATGGTGAAGAAGCTGAAAACGCACTCGCGCGTGGTACTTACCGGGACGCCGGTGGAGAACCGCCTCTCCGACCTGTGGTCGATTTTCGATTTCACCCACCCGGGCCTGCTCGGCTCGGATAAGGCCTTCACCACCTTCGCACGGCGTCTGGCAAAAGCCGAGCACTACGGGCCGCTACGCGAGCTGGTGCGCCCTTATATCCTGCGGCGCCTGAAGACCGACAAATCAGTTATCGCCGAGCTGCCCGACAAAACCGAACTGAAGGCCTACTGTCATCTCAGCCCCGCCCAGGCCGCGCTGTATCAGCGCGCGGTGAAGGACTTGGCGACCCAACTCGAAGATGCCGCGGGCATCGGGCGCAAGGGCGTGGTGCTGTCGTTCCTGATGCGCTTCAAGCAGATCTGCAACCATCCTTCGCAATGGCTGGGGGACGCCGCCTGGGCCGAAGCCGACAGCGGAAAATTCGCGCGCCTGCGCGAAATCGCCGAAGTGGTCGCCGCCAAACAGGAAAAAGTGCTGGTGTTCACGCAGTTTCGCGAAACGACCGAACCCATCGCTGCATTTCTCGGCTCGGTGTTCGGGCGCGCGGGGTTGGTGCTGCACGGCGGAACCGCGGTGACCAAGCGCCGGGACCTGGTACGACGATTCCAGGAGGACGAACTGACGCCGTTCTTCGTGCTCTCGCTCAAGGCCGGCGGCGTTGGCCTCAACCTGACTGCCGCGTCGCACGTCATCCACTTCGACCGCTGGTGGAACCCGGCCGTGGAGAACCAGGCTACCGATCGCGCCTTCCGCATCGGCCAGACGAAGAACGTTCTAGTGCACAAGTTCGTGTGCCGGGGCACGGTCGAAGATAAAATCGACCAGTTGATTGAATCGAAGCAACAGCTAGTGCGTGACGTATTGGAAGGCAGCGCGGAGCTGCAGCTGACGGAACTCAGCGACAAGGCGCTGCTCGATCTGGTCACACTCGACATTCATGCCGCGCGGCAGGAAGAATAATCCCGGGAAGGATGACGGATGAATTTTCAATGGAAGCCCTACGTTTCGGTCGCGGAGCGGCGCAAGAAAGCCGAACGGGCCGCCGCCCGATTCAAGAAATATGACCAGACACTCTCGCCGATAACCGCCGGGCGTGGCGCCGTCGCCAGGACTTTCTGGGGCAAGGCCTGGTGCGAGACTCTGGAGCACTACAGTGATTTCTCGAACCGGTTGCCGCGCGGACGAACTTATCTTCGCAACGGCGCGGTGATCGATCTCAAGATCACCGCGGGTGCGGTGTCGGCGCAGGTAATGGGCTCGGACCTTTACAAGATCGCGGTAAAGTTCTCGGCGGTGCCGAAGAGGCAATGGCAGGAGATCGGCGCCGACTGCGCGGGCTCGATCGACTCGCTGGTCGAACTCCTGCAAGGGCGTCTTTCAAAAGGCGTGATGGAACGCATCTGCCGGCCACGAACGGGGCTGTTCCCGTCACCCACGGAAATCACTTTCACCTGCAGCTGTCCGGACTGGGCGGCGATGTGCAAGCACGTTGCGGCGGTGTTCTATGGCGTGGGCGCGCGTCTCGACGAGCAACCCGAGCTGATGTTCACATTGCGCGGGGTCGATGCGAAGGACCTCGTCGCGCGTGCGGGCGCAGGACTGCTGCCGACGAAAAAAAAGAGCCCCGCAACTGGCAAGGTACTCGACAACTCGAAGCTCGCCGACGTCTTCGGCATCGAGATGGCGGAAGTGGCCGTATCCGCAATCGGCGGCAAGGCGGCTACCGTGCGCAAGACGCCGACTGTGCACAAGAAGAAACCAGTGCTCAAGCGCAAAACCAGCGCCGGCGCCCTCACCCGCCGCGGTCCCGGCTCCAAGCACAAACGCGGAAAAAGAGAAGCCGCTTGACAGGTCAATTTTATTGTTCAGTCTGCTGGCTGCAATCCTGCGCGCTCGATGCTCGGTGGCCGAGCCGCAGTTCACTAACGCCGCGAATCGGCTCTTGAATCCAAGTAACGAAACGCCGACTGGAGCGGTTTTGGGGGCATGTGTGGAGCGTGAAATTGATAGATCAAGCATTGACGCGGCTTTCCAGTCGGTATTCGATAGAACCCATCCCACCAGCACCGTCTGAAAAGTGATTGCGCATACGCGAAAACGACGGGTCAACACTAACCCGAGGCGCGGTTTATGATTCGGTATAATGCGCGGCCCTGACCGCCTTACCTCGCCACTTGGTATAATGCAGCCGTCTGATTTATAAGGATTTTGACTTTGACCTGTCAATTTGCGAGTGCACGTAGACTGCTGGTGGTGCTAGTGGCGTCGCTGATGCTCTGCGCTGGCATTGCCCAGGCGCAGTTGCGCACGCTGCCCGTCAACGCCAAGCGCGCCACGGTTGGCCAGCACGCGCCCCTGCCCTTCGTCTATCTAAGCGGCAACCGCATGAAGCTCGCGCCGGGCGGCGTTATCTATGACCTAAACAACCGGTCGATCCTGCATGAGGCGTTGCCGCCGGGGGAGGATGTCGCATATACCCTTGACATAAGCGGCGACGTCGCGCGCATCTATATACTAACGCCGCAGGAACAGGCGCAGTTCGACAAGAAGAAGAAATAGCCGCCGGTGCCTGCCAAGCTATACATCAAGACCTTCGGCTGCCAGATGAACGAGTACGACTCGGACAAGATGGCCGACGTGCTGCACGCAGCGCAGGGCATGGTGGCAACTGACTCCCCTGAAGACGCGGACGTTATTCTGTTCAATACGTGTTCGGTACGCGAGAAGGCGCAGGAAAAAGTCTTTCACGATCTGGGGCGCGTCAGGCATCTGAAGCAGTTACGTCCCGACGTCCTCTTCGGCGTCGGCGGCTGCGTCGCCAGCCAGGAAGGCGCCGCCATTGTGGACCGCGCGCCTTACGTGGATTTGGTATTCGGGCCGCAAACCCTGCACCGCCTACCCGCCATGATCGCGGCGCGCCGCGCCACCGGCAAACCGCAGGTCGATATTGCATTTCCGGCAATTGAAAAATTCGACGGCCTGCCGCCGGCGCGCGTCGACGGCGGCAGCGCCTTCGTCTCCATCATGGAAGGCTGCAGCAAGTACTGCACGTTTTGCGTGGTGCCTTATACGCGCGGCGAGGAAGTGTCGCGGCCGCTCGACGATGTGCTGACCGAGGTCGCCGAACTTGCCGCGCAAGGCGTGAGGGAAATCACTCTGCTGGGACAGAACGTGAATGCCTACCGCGGAGCGGTTCCTGAATCCGGCGGAGCGGTTCCTGAATCCAGCGGAGCGGTTGCCGCGTCCGGCAATACGCCTTCAGACAGCACGTATGCGGATCTGGCGCTCCTGCTCGAATACGTGGCGGCCATTCCCGGCGTCGAACGGCTGCGTTATACGACTTCACACCCGCGCGAATTCACGCAGCGCCTGATCGACGTTTACGCGCGCTTGCCGCAGCTCGTCAATCACGTGCACCTGCCGATTCAAGCGGGTTCCGACCGCGTGCTGGCGCAAATGAAACGCGGCTACAGCGTGCTCGAATATAAATCCATCGTGCGCCGGCTGCGCGAAGTCCGTCCCGCTATCTCGATCACGTCGGACTTTATCGTGGGCTTTCCCGGCGAAACCGCAGCCGATTTTGCCGCGACCTTGAGGCTGATCGAAGAACTCGTGTTTGACGCGAGTTTCAGTTTTGTCTACAGCCCGCGCCCGGGCACGCCCGCTGCCGGCCTCGCCGACGACACGCCGCACGAAATCAAGCTCGCGCGGCTGCGCCAGCTGCAAACGCTGCTCGACGCGCAGGCCGACGCCATCAGCGCCGCCATGACAGCCACCACCCAGCGCGTGCTGGTCGAGGGTTTGTCCAAAAAAAATCCGCGCGAACTGGCGGGGCGCACCGACAACAACCGCATCGTCAATTTCGCCGGCGAGCGCGGACTGGTCGGAAAATTCGTCGACGTCACCATCACCGCCGCACTCGCGCACACGCTGCGCGGCCGTCTCGCGCCCGTCCACGCTTGAAACCCGCCGAAGTCTCATTTACGCCGGTGGACAACCAGCGGCTCGCCAATTTATGCGGCGTGCTCGATGAAAACCTGCGTCAGATCGAAACAGCGTTCGACGTCGTCATCGCGCGGCGCGGCGAGCGTTTTGCATTGACCGGCCAGCCGGTCCAGACCGAACTCGCAGCGCAAGCACTGGAAAAATTCTACGCCAAAGCGCGGCGCAGCCTGACGGTGGAGGATGTGCAGCTCGGCCTCATCGAAGTCGCGCATGCAAAGCCGGCCGCGGCCGGTGACGCGCCGCAATTGAAGACGCTCCGTCCCGATCTGCACGGACGCACACCCCGGCAGGTCGGTTATCTGAAGCAGATCCAGGCGCACGACATCACTTTCGCGATCGGGCCTGCCGGCACCGGCAAAACCTATCTGGCGGTGGCCTGCGCGGTCGATGCGCTCGAGCGCGACAATGTCAAGCGCATCGTGCTCGTGCGCCCCGCCGTAGAAGCCGGCGAGCGCCTGGGGTTCCTACCCGGCGACTTGGCGCAGAAAGTCGATCCGTACCTGCGTCCGCTCTACGACGCGCTGTACGATCTCATGGGATACGACAAAGTCGCCAAATTGCTCGAGCGCAGCGCGATCGAAGTAGCGCCGCTCGCGTTCATGCGCGGCCGCACGTTGAGCCACGCGTTCGTCATCCTCGACGAAGCACAGAACACGACCCCCGAGCAGATGAAAATGTTCCTGACGCGCATCGGCTTCGGCAGCAAGGCGGTGGTGACCGGCGACGTGACGCAGATCGACCTGCCGCGCGGCCACAAGAGCGGCCTGATCGAAGCGAGCACGGTCTTAAAGCGCGTGAGCGGCATCGCTTTTACGTATTTCCAGTCGAGCGACGTGGTGCGCCACCCGCTCGTGCAACGCATCGTCAATGCCTATGAGCGCCACACCAAAGCCCAAGCCGGCCCGGACGCCTGAGCTCGCGCTCACCATCCAGTATGGCGCCCGTTCCGCACAATTGCCGTCGCGCGCCAAGCTCCGGCAGTGGGCGCGCGCGGCGCTGCGCAGGAATGCCCGCGTCACGCTGCGTGTGGTTGGCGCGCGCGAGGCGCGGCTGCTCAACCTTAATTATCGCGGGCGCGATTATGCGACCAATGTGCTGACCTTTATTTACTCCTCACAGAGCCCGCTTGAGGGTGACATCGCGATTTGTGCGCCCGTGGTCGCGCGTGAAGCATTCGCGCGCGGCATTTCGCGCGAGCAGCATTACGCGCATCTCACGGTACACGGCTTACTGCACCTGCAAGGCCACGATCACGAGCGCGGCGCCGATGCAAAAGCGATGGAAAAGCTCGAGACACGCATACTCGCGAAACTTGGCTTCGCCGATCCCTATCGTGATGCAACGCACGACGGGAAACGCACTACTGCAACAGACCACAAACATGGCCGATAGCGAAAGTCCCGCCAAACCCACCTGGCTCGAACGGGTCGGCGCGCTTCTAATGCGCGAGCCGGAAGACCGCGACCAGCTCGTCGAGCTATTGCGCTCGGCCTACGATCGCAACCTGCTCGACAGCGACGCACTGTCCATGATCGAAGGCGTACTGCAGGTAGCGGAGATGCAGGCGCGCGACATCATGATTCCGCGCGCGCAGATGGATGTGATCGACATCAGCGAGCCGCCCGACAAGTTCACTCCGCTCGTGATCGAGACCAACCATTCGCGGTTTCCGGTGATCGAGGACAACAAGGATCATGTGATCGGGATACTGCTCGCCAAGGACCTGTTGCGCTATTACGCGGGCGAAGAGGAATTCAACGTGCGCGATATGCTGCGCCCGGCGGTCTTCATTCCCGAATCCAAGCGGCTCAACGTACTGCTCAAGGATTTTCGCGCCAACCGCAATCACATGGCGATCGTAGTCGACGAGTACGGCGGCGTGGCCGGGCTGGTGACGATCGAGGACGTCCTCGAGCAAATCGTCGGCGACATCGAGGACGAATACGATTTCGACGAAACCGAGGACGACATCATCGCCGACAAGAGCGGCGCGTGGCGCGTCAAGGCGGTGACCGAAATCGCGAAGTTCAACACGACTTTCGGCACCGCGTTCGATGATGAGGAGCACGACACCATCGGCGGCCTCGTGCTGAGCCAGTTCGGCCGCATGCCCAAGCGCGGCGAGCAGCTTGCTATCGATAACCTGAACTTCAAGGTGTTGCGCGCCGACAGCCGCCGGCTACATCTGCTGTTGGTCGAAAAAAAGTCCGGCGCTAAGAGTGCCTAACACCATGAAACACGTGTGCGTTGCAGCCAGAATTGGTGAGGGCAAGGCGCCCGGTGAAGGCAATAGTCGTTCTATTGCCAAGACGAGCAACGCCGCCATCGCCGATTCTGGCTGCAACCCTTCGGGCTGGCACGAATTTTTGGCACATAGTCCACGGCTCTCGGCGAAAGGATTTTGTCGTTGGGGCGGAGACGGGGACCAAGAGGCACAATTACGATCCGTGGACCCGGGCGCCGTTCCCGCAAACGGGCCTGCGGCTAACGAGTCACGGCGCCTCAGTGTCGAAAGGTCCCTTGCTTAGAATGACTAAGCCGCGAGACTTTCTTCTAGCCCTGAGCCAAAATCGTGACAGCGCATCACGCGTTTCATGGGGTTAGGCACTCTAGATAAAGCCGGCGTGAGTCCAGTCCCCACCGGCGCGCTGTTCCGTATCTCCCCGCTGCTGCTGGCGGCCCTCGCGGGCATGGCCACGGTTCTGGGATTCGCGCCGTTTAATTTATTCCTGTTGCCGGTCGCCACGGTCGCCCTGCTCATCGTGCTCTGGCAACGCGCCGGCAGCGTACGCAAGGCTGCGCTGATCGGGTTCGTTTTCGGTCTGGGTTGCTTCCTGACAGGCGTGAGCTGGGTCTACGTGAGCCTGCACGACTTTGGCGCGATGCCGGCAGTGCTGGCGGCGGGACTGACGCTATTGTTCTGCTGCATTCTTGCGGCGTACCCGGCTGCGATTGGCGGCGCTTATTTCGCGCTGGGCACACGCTCGGTCTGGACTACCGTGGCCGTGGTGCCCGCATTGTGGATGCTCGCCGACTGGACTCGTGGCTGGCTCTTCACCGGATTTCCGTGGATCGCACTGGGTTACGCGCAGGTCCCCGTCAGCCCGCTCGCGGGTTATGTACCGGTGGTCGGGGTTTACGGCGTGACGTGGGCAACAGTGTTGAGCGCTGCGCTGATCGTCACGCTGTGGCAAGCGCGAAAACGGCGCGCCTGGCTGTGGTCCGCGCTGCTGGTTGCTCTGTGGGCCGGCGGCTACGGGTTGCAGCAAATCGCCTGGACCACGCCGC
>JBDSSV010000494.1:0-8766 GCA_039928535.1 Burkholderiales bacterium | reverse complement strand
CCCAGCAGTTCGTCGAGCGTCGGCAGCGTGGTCGGCAATTGCGGGCAAGCGATGATTTCCGCGTTGTAGATCGGGATGAACGGCTGGGTGCCGCGGGTGTCGGAGCAGTAGTCGAACCCGAGTTGCTGCGTCAGCCGATAGGCGTGACGATTCATTTGCCAGCCGGCCGCGCCGTGCACGTGCGCGCGCTCGCCGAAAATATCGGCGTAACGGTCGTATGCGCGTTGCATTTCGTGCGCGGTCCATTGCGCATCAGCGGCCGCGACGCCGTCTTGCCATTTCACGTGGTCCCAGGTGTGGATGCCGACCTCGAAGCCCGCGTCACGCACGCTGCGCAGAATATTGGCGCAGCGCCGGCCGATATCGGGACCGGGCAGGACCGTCCCGTAGAGCAGGGTCATAACGCCGTAGTGTTCGAGTACCGATGTGCGCGATACCTTGCGCACGAAGCCGGGACGGAAGACGCGCTTGATCGCCCGTCCCGTGTGGTCGGGCCCGAGGCTGAACAAAAAGGTCGCGCCGGCGCCGAACTTTCTGAGCAGTTCGACGAGACGCGGGACGCCGACGCGCGTGCCGCGATACGTGTCGACGTCTATCTTGAGTGCAAGTTTCATTGGCGCGGAAAGACGCTAGACGAAAGAGGAGAAGCGGTAAACCCGTTGAATTGTTTCATCGAGAAGGCAGCACGTCTCTCGTCTATCGCCTGGCGGCTCTCGATTTTCAATCCATCAGCCGCTGCGCATCGCCGACGTGTCCGCGATAGGCGTCAAAGATGTGTTTGAGCGCCGCTTCCATGGTCACACGCGGTTTCCACTTGAGCTCGCTGCAGGTGTTGGTGATTTTCGGCACCCGGTTCTGCACGTCCTGATAGCCTTTGCCGTAGTAGGCGGCGGCCGTCGTTTTGATCAAGCGTACTTTTTTCGCGCTCGTGCGATACTCGGGATACTTCATCGCAAGGTCGAGCATCATCTGTGCGAGATCCTTGACCGAGAAGTTGTTTTTCGGGTTGCCGATGTTGTAGATCTTGCCGGTGGCGACGCCGCCGGGGTTATCGATGATTTTCATCAGTGCGTCGATGCCGTCGCTGATGTACGTGAACGCGCGCTTCTGCGTGCCGCCGTCGACGAGCTGTATATCTTCGCCACGCACGATGTGACCGAAGAACTGTGTGATTACGCGCGAGCTGCCTTCTTTCGGCGTGTGTATGCTGTCGAGCCCGGCGCCTATCCAGTTGAACGGGCGGAACAGCGTGAAATCCAGCTTACCTTCGGAACCGTAGGCCCAGATGACGCGGTCCATCAACTGCTTGCTGCAGGAGTAGATCCAGCGTTGCTTGGCGATCGGTCCTAACACGAGCTCGGAGTTTTCGGAATCGAATTCGCTGTCGCGGCACATGCCGTAGACTTCGGAGGTCGAGGGAAACAGGATGCGTTTTTTGTATTTGACGCAGGAGCGCACAATCGGCAGGTTGGCTTCGAAGTCGAGCTCGAACACGCGCAGAGGCTCTTTGACGTAGGTGGCGGGCGTGGCGATGGCGACCAGCGGCAGGATCGCGTCGCATTTGCGGATATGGTATTCGATCCATTCCTTGTTGATCGTGATATCGCCCTCGAAGAAGTGAAAGCGCGGGTGCTTGACCAGGTCGGCCACTCGCTCGGACTGCATGTCCATCCCGTAAACTTCCCAGTCGGTGGTCTGGACGATGCGCTGCGACAGGTGGTGGCCAATGAAGCCGTTGACGCCGAGGATCAGAACTTTTTTCATTGCTGGGCTCAGTGCTGTGATTAATCTGGATTGACGGAAGGGGCGCCGAAACGCGGTAGAAAGTCCGTTGCGGTAAAAGGATTGCCGTCGAGTTCGGCCGCGAGGATGCGCAAAATGCCGCCGTCCGCGCACGTCGCCAAAACCTGATCGCCATTTACAAAAATTTTCGGCTGACGGGCGGTGTGCTTTGCTGCCGTTTCGAGCCGAGTGCGGAGTATACGCAAAGTCTTGCCGTTGATGGTCGTGAACGCGCCGGGATAGGGCGGGGCGACACCGCGCACCAGATCGTGAACGCGCGTCGCGGGCAGTCGCCAGTCGATGCGTCCGTCGGCGGGCTTGCGTCCGCCGAAATAGCTGCCGCGGGACAAGTCCTGCTTGATGCGCGGGGCCGTGCCTGCAATCAGGCCGGGCACGCTGCGGTCGAGCACGGCGGCGGCAGCGGCCGTGACTTTTCCGAACACATCAGCGGCAGTCTCATCGGGCAGGATGGACACGGCCTGCTGGGCGACGATGTCGCCGGCGTCAGGTTTCGCGGTCATGTAATGCAGTGTGGCGCCGGTTTCATGCTCGCCGTTAATCACTGCCCAGTTGACCGGCACGCGCCCGCGATATTTCGGCAGCAGCGAGCCGTGCACGTTGAGCGCGCCGCGCGCGGGCACGGCCAGCACGGGCGGCGCCAGCATGTTGCGGTAATAGAATGAAAACAGGAAATCAGGCTGCAGCGCGCGTATGCGCTCGACCGTCGCCGCGTCGTTCGCATCCTCGGGCGTGATGGTCGGCAGGCGATGCTCCGCCGCGAGTTTTGCCACACTGTCAAACCAGATGGTCTCGGCGGGATTATCCGTATGGGTCAAAACCAGCGCAACGTCCACTTTGTGCCTGAGCAGGACCGACAGACACTGGACGCCTACATTGTGATACGCGAAGACAACAGCGGTGGTCATTTCGATTGAAGCTTAATACCCGCATTCGATTGCCCCGCCTCTGGTCTCTCGTCTGTAGTCTCTCCGGATTCAAGCACTGCTTGAATCAGGTAGCGCGGCCGGCTGCGCACCTGCTGGTAGATGCGGCCGATGTATTCGCCGAGCAGGCCGAGGCCGAACAGTACGAGGCCGGTCAGGAAAAACTGCAGGATGTCGCGGTCCCATAGCGCAAGCAGACCCGCGCGCATGCTGTCCGCGGCGATCCAGCGCTGCGCGATGATGCCGATGTAGACGACGACTGACATCACAGCGACGAACATCCCGAGCAGCGAAAAGATCTGCAGAGGCGCGATGGAAAAACCGGTGACGAGGTCGAAGTTGAGCCGGATCAGGCTGTACATTGAGTATTTCGATTCGCCGGCGGCGCGCTCCTCGTGGGCGACTTCGATTTCAGTCGGATTTCCCGCGTAGGTGTAAGCGAGCGCGGGAATAAAAGTGTTGACCTCATGGCTCGATTTGATCGCATCGACGATGCGCCGGTCGTACGCGCGCAGCATGCAGCCCTGGTCGGTCATGCGTATCTGCGTGAAGCGTTCGCGCAGCCAGTTCATTGCGCTCGACGCGTGGCGGCGGAACGCCGAGTCCTGGCGCTCGTAGCGAATCGAGCCGACGTAGTCGTGGCCTTCGTCCATCGCCGCCAGCAGCTTGCCGATTTCCTCCGGCGGATTCTGCAGATCGGCGTCGAGCGTGACGATGCGGCTGCCGCGGCAATGGTCGAAGCCGGCGACGATCGCCATATGCTGCCCGAAGTTGGCGCTGAACAACACTACGCGCGTCACGTCGGGCCTTTTCTGGAATTGTTCGCGCAGCAGCGCGGCCGAGCGGTCGCGGCTGCCGTCGTTGACGAACAGCACTTCGTAACTGACGCCGAGCTTGTCGAGCGCCGCGTAGAGGCGCGCAAACAGCAGCGGCAGCGTCTGCTCTTCGTTGTAAACCGGGATGACGACGGAAAGTAGCGGCGCGGTCATGATCTGTTTGTCGAATTCATGCGCATGGTAACCGATGCGCAATGCGGGCGTCGACTTTGCGTGCGGCTGTCACGAGCGCGTCACCAGCACGACGCCTATGATGATGACACCGATGCCGGCCAGCCGCAGCGGCGTGACGGCTTCGCCGAAGAGATACCATGCCGCAATCGCGTTGACGACGTAGCCGACCGACAGCAGCGGATACGCGACGCTGACTTCGACGCGCGACAGTGCCATGATCCACACCACCACGCTGATGACGTAACAGGCGAGACCGCCGATGATGTGTGGCTCGGTCGCGAGTTTCCATCCCACCGGCACGATGTTGGCGCTGGAATATTCAAACGCGCCCACACTGTTGGTGCCCGCCTTGAGCAGGAGTTGCGCACCCGCATTGAGCAGCACCCCGGTCATCAATAACGAAAAACTGATCGCGTTCATAGCGGCTCCCCAGGTTAACGCGGCGGCGTGCGCACGAAGATGCGCTCGGTGTCGCGCGCAATCAACTGCATCGGCAATTGTGCTTTCTGCAGTTCATCGAACATTTCAAGGCTCATGACGGCCAGCGCGTAATCATCGGCGCGCCAGCGGCGCTCGAACTCGGCGAGCGTCGGCACCCACAGGCGCGGTTCCTGCTCCAGCCCGAAGGACAGTTCGTCCTGATAGTCGACCACTGTCACCGTGCGTCCGATATAGAACGGAAGCGTCTGCTCATAGGTTTTTACGCTGTAAAACGGTGCGCCGGGTTTGAGGTAAGGCTTGAGTTTTTGCACGAGGTGGTAAGTCGAATGCGCGGGCGACAAGGCGTCTTCGCTTGCGACCAGCAACTGGGTCGTCAGCAGGCCGGCAAAGGCGCATGCGATGACCGCGCGCCTGACGTCTCCGCGCCACGCCAGCGCTGTCGCGGCCAGCGAGCCGGCCAGCAGCGCGGCGGCTGCAGCATACAGCCAGGGGGTCTGCGCGAGATAAAGTTCAGCCGGTATGGCTGCGGAGGCGAGCTTGACGACATAAGGAATTGCCGCGAGACCGCCGGCCCCAAGCAGGGCGAGCGGCGCGATCTGCCATGCCAGGGCGCGGCCGTCGATATTTGCCAGCCGCAGGCCGGTTATCAATGCCAGCGCGGGAAATATTGGCAGGATATAAGACGGCAGCTTGGAGCCGGAGAGGGAAAAGAACGCGAATATAAAGCCGGCCCACAGCAGAGAAAAGAAGCGGGGATCGAAGTGTTTGTCACGCGCATGCTGCTTGCATGCACCTATTACGGCATCGATGCAGGTGACCACCCACGGCAGCATGCCCGCGACGAGTATCGGGATGAAGAAGTACCACGGCTGATAGCGTTGGTGGATGGTCGAGGTGAAACGCTGCAGATGCTCGTGCACGAAAAAAAACCACGCGAATTCCGGATTGGCGAGCGAGACGATGACGAACCACGGCGCGGTGATCGCCAGGAAGACCAGTGCGCCGGTCGCGACGTGTAGTCTGCGCCACAGACCGAAATCGCGTTTGATCAGTATATAGAGCACGACTACGGCGCCGGGCAAAACAATGCCGATCAGTCCCTTGCTCAATACCGCGAGCGCGCAACCCGCGGCCGCGACATGCATCCAGCGCCGGTTGGTTTTTGCGTCGGCGCGCGGGTCCAGTCCCAGCACGATGCCGGCGAACGCCAGCGTCATAAAGAACGCCAGTCCCATGTCGAGGGTCAGGATATGCGCCATCCCGGAATACAGCACGCTGCTCGCGAGCACGAGTGCGGTATAGAAGCCGACGGACGTCCCGAAGAGGCGCGCGCCGACGAAATACATCAACAGCACGCCGAGGAAGCCGGTCAGCGCCGGCCATAGGCGCGCGGTCCAGTTGTGCTCGCCGAATACGCGGTACGCCGCGGCAGTTGCCCAGTACTGCAGCGGCGGCTTCTCGAAATACTTGATGCCGTTCAGGCGGGGTGTAACCCAGTCGCCGCTCTGCGCCATGTAGCGCGGGATCTCCGAATAACGCCCTTCATCGGAAAGCGACAGCTTGCGATAGTCGAGATTGCCGCACCAGATGACGGCGGCGATGAGCAGCATCAGCCACCATCCGCGGGGCGCGGGCAGGGCAGTGCTCGACGTGAACGATGCGGGTGAACTGATCAAATGGGATGGAAGTATACCATCCGCAACGTCGCGCTGATGTCAACGCGCGCGGGATTTTTTTGCCGCAGAAGCCACGCACTGCACAGCAACGCGCGCGAACTCGGCATCGGAATTCGCGTCGGCGACCAGCGTGTCGCCGGCCGCCAGCTGCGGATAGTTCCTGAGCGTTGCGCGCGTGTAAGCGGGATCGTAATGCGTCTCCAGCAGTTCGCGCACGAGCGCAGCCCATTGTCCGCCGTCGGCAAGCGCTTTCCACGCAGCGATCTGCGGCAGCCCGTAGTGCGCGGCGAGGCAATCCAGTTGCACGCCGAGGGATTTTGCGTCCGCGACAAAATGTCGGTATTCCTCCATCAGCAGGGCAACGCGCAGTTCGATTGGCGCTGCCAGTCTCACACAGGGACTTTCCCACATCGCGGCAATCAGCGTTTGAGGCACGCGCAGGTTGCCGATTTTCTTGCTTTCGGCTTCGACGAATACCGGTTGCGCGCGGTCGTAGCCGCGCAGCGCCGACCACACCAGGCTGTCGAACATTTTTTGCGCGGGTTGCGGTGCGTCCGGCAGGTTGCCCAGCACGGAGCCGCGGTGCGCCGCCAGCGCTTCGAGATCGAGCACCTGCGCGCCTTGCCGCGCGAGCTCGCGCAGCAGCCGGCTCTTGCCGGAGCCGGTGAGTCCGCACACGACGCACCACTGGTAGCGTTGCGGCAGCGCCTCCAGATCGTCGATGACAGCGCGCCGGTAAGTCTTGTAGCCGCCGTCGAGCCGCGCTGCGCGCCAGCCGACCTGCTGCAGCACGTGGGCGAGCGCGCCGCTGCGGCTGCCGCCGCGCCAGCAGTAGACGAGCGGCCGCCAGTTGCGAGGACGCTGCGCGAACGTGGTGTCCATGTGATGCGCGATGTTGCGGCTGACCAGCGCGGCGCCGACTTTCTTAGCTTCGAACGCGGACACTTGTTTATAGATGGTGCCGACGCGCGCGCGTTCGGCATCGTTGAGCACCGGACAGCTGACCGCGCCAGGAATGTGGTCTTCGGCAAATTCCGCTTCGGAGCGCGTGTCGATGACCTCGTCAAAGTCGGCGAGTTGTGCTACGGTTGCCAGGTCGTTGTCACGCTCGCTGTTACGCAAATAGGCCCCGATGGACAAACCGCACGACATGCAGAAAACAAAGCTGACCGCATTCTCACACGGCGGCGGATGAGGCTGCAAACTGCCGCCGGCGTTGCTGGGGGAATTGCTGTCGAAAATACCGCTCTCGCGCGCGTATCCGGATCTGCTCGTCGGTACTGAGTCGAGCGACGACGCCGCGGTGTATCGGATCAACGACGAGCAGGCTATCGTCGCGACCACGGATTTTTTTCTACCGATAGTCGACGACCCGTACGACTTTGGCCGCATCGCCGCGACCAATGCGATCTCGGACGTCTACGCGATGGGAGCTCAACCGTTGTTCGCGCTCGCGCTGGTGGGCATGCCGATCGGCAAGCTGCCCGTCGAAGCGATGCAGCAAATACTGGCGGGCGGGCAGGCGGTGTGCGAAGCGGCAGGCATACCGATCGCCGGTGGTCATTCGATCGATAATCCCGAGCCAATATACGGGCTCGTCGCGCTCGGCATCGTGCATCCCGCGCGCATCAAGCGCAACGACCGCGCGCAGCCCGGCGACGTACTGATACTGGGCAAGGCGCTGGGTGTCGGCATCATGAGTGCGGCACTCAAGAAGGGCGAGCTGCGTGATAAAGCCTATCAGCAGATGATCGAGTCGACGACCCAGCTAAACACCGCCGGCATTGCGCTGGCGGGTCTCGACGGCGTGCACGCGATGACCGATGTGACCGGTTTTGGCCTGGCCGGGCATTTGCACGAAATCTGCCGCGGCTCGAAGTTGCACGCCGACATCCGCTTCGATGCGCTGCCGATCTTGTCGGCGGCGAAGCATCTGGCGCAGGCCGGCTACGCGACCGGCGCGTCGGATCGCAACTGGGCGAGCGTCGCGCCGCACATGGCCGTGCCGCCCGACATGCCCGAATGGCATAAGAAAATGCTGACGGACCCGCAAACCAGCGGCGGGTTGCTCGTGGCCTGCGACCGCGCGAGCACGCCGCGCGTGCTGGAAATTTTCAGGCAGCAAGGTTTCAAATACGCTTGCGAAATCGGCGAGTTATCCGCAGGACAGGCAACCATCGCCGTCAGTTAAGCGATCCGTTCAGTGTTTGGCCGGCCGCGACGCCAGCAGTGGACGCAGTTGCGGCCACACATTGTCCAATAGCTTTCCCTGCGCTGCTGCCGTCGGATGGATGCCGTCAGGCTGGAACAGGCTGCGGTCGTCGCCAAAGCCTTCGAACAGAAAAGATACCTGTGGCACGCGCTGTGTTTTCGCCAGCGTGTCATAGACAAGACGAAACTTTTCGCGGTAGTCGTTGCCATAGTTCGGTGGGACCTGCATCCCGACCAGTAAGATACGGCTATTGTGACGGCGGCAATCCGCGATCATTGCGCTCAGATTGTCGCGCATGGTATCGAGGCGGCCGCCGCGCAGACCATCGTTGCCGCCCAGTTCGATGATCACGATGTGCGGCTGAAACTGGCTGAGCGCCGCGCTGAGGCGCGCTTTGCCGCCAGTCGTGGTTTCGCCGCTCACGCTGGCATTGATCACCTTATAATCGAAACGCTCGCGTGCAAGGCGCGCGCGCAGAAGATCGACCCAGCCCTGGTCTCTCGCGAGACCGTAACCCGCCGAGATGCTGTCGCCGAATACCAGGATATTCGCGGTGGCGTACGCAGTGCCGGCAGTCCCCGACAGCAGAAAAAAGAGGAATATTCGCAGCATGTCTGAATTGTCCGTCTCGCCCATTTTGCGGGCAGCAGGTCTCACCAAGCAAGTTGCAACAGGCGATGCGCGTTTGACCATACTCGACG
>JBDSSV010000493.1:0-2617 GCA_039928535.1 Burkholderiales bacterium | reverse complement strand
CGCGACCTCGTGTGCGCATTGCGCTCAGCCGAGCGGCTGGGGCTCGCCGAAGGGGTATGCAACCATTTCAGTCTTGCCGTGCCCGCGCAACCGGGCCGCTTCCTGGTCAATCCGCAAGGCCTGCACTGGTCCGAAGTGACGCCCGCCGATCTGGTCGTCGTCGACCGCGACGGCCGGCATGTGTCCGGCAAGCACGCGGTCGAGCCGACGGCGTTTTTTATCCACGGCTGCATTCATCGTGCCAACCCGCGCGCACAATGCGTATTGCACACGCATATGCCGTACGCAACGGCACTTACGATCATCGACAACGCGGAACTGGCGTGGGCGAGCCAGAACGCACTGCGCTTCCACGGCCGCGTGGCCTACGACCGCGGCTACACAGGACTCGCGCTGAACGATACGGAAGGCGAGCGCATGGCTGCAAAGCTCGGCGCTGCCGACGTGCTGTTTCTCGCCAATCACGGCGTCATCGTCTGCGGGCCCGGCGTGGCGTACGCGTTCGACGATCTTTACTACCTCGAGCGCGCCTGCATGCTGCAAGTGCTCGCAGGCGCCACCGGCAAGCCGCTCAAGATAGTCACGCAAAAAATCGCTGCGCAGACGCGCGCGCAGATGGACGCGGAGCGGGGGCAATCGGAGCTCCATCTCGCTGCGCTCAAGCGGATCCTCGATCGCGAGCGGCCGGGCTGGTCGAAACTGAAGTGATTCGGTGATTCGGTGACTATTACTTAATCACTTAAGAATCGAATACTCATCACCACTGACGGCCATGCCGTCAGTGCATCGTCATCGGGAAGTTGATGACGCCGCCGAAATCGGACAGAAACTCATCGACGTGATCAGGCGATGGGTCTTCGCCAAGCGCGCCCAGCATGGACTCGCGGAATTTGTCGGCGACATGGCCCTCGAAATACGTGCCACGGCTCGACTGCTTGTCGACGACCTCGTACCCGTGTTGCCCCGGATACTCGACCACGTAATAGTTGTCGCTGTTGTATACGATGTTCATAAGTCCATTAACGGCTGAAATTCATTTTGGTTGAATCGTCGCTGTGACAGACCTCACATAACCCGAATTTGCCTTGCCCGCCTTTTGCCAGTATCCCTTTGACGGGGTTTATATCAGCAAGTTTCAAGCCAAGCGCAGGGTATCCCGGCGCGACAGCGCAATTCCAAGCAAAATCAGCACTAACCCACCGAACGCCGTCGCGTCGGGATGCTCGCCCATGAGCAAAATTCCCGATAAAAGTGCAATTATGGGTGACAGGTAGTTGACGATAGCCATGAAAGTTGGACCGGCCGCGGCGATCAGCCGGAAGTAAAGTATGGTCGCGAGCGCCGTCGGCCCGATGCCCAACCACGCGATGGCGGTGATGGAAGCGGCACCCGGCGACGCCGCCAACGGGTAATCAAGAAACAACGCGAGCGGCACGCTCAGCGCACTCGCGACAATCAATACAGCGGTCGACGCAACCAGAAAATCCGCAGTAACCGTGCGCCGTGCGAGCACGCTGTTGGCGGCGTAGCACAACGCGCCGCCCAGCACCGCGGCCTGCGCCATGGCCCTTACGGGCGTCCCGCTCAAACCGGCCAAAGCGGCGGGCCCCATCAGCACGATGATGCCAGCGAAGCCGGCCGCGAAACCCGCTACGCGCGCTAATTTCATGCGCTCGCCGGCCACGAAAAAATGCGCGAGCACCATGGTCGCCAATGGCATGACGGCGATCAGAATGCCGGCGAGCGCGCTCTCGATGTACTGCTGGCCCCAGGCGATCAGAAAAAACGGCAGGCAATTGCCAAGGACCGCGAGCGCCGTGAACGGCAGCCAGCGCGCACCCGGCGGCGGCAGCGTCAGACCGCGCGCGCGCATCACGCCGTACAAAATGGCGGCGCCGATCACGAGCCGGCCTGCGACCAGCGTCGCCGGCGGCACCGTTGCCACACCTATCTTCATGAACATATAGGCCGAGCCCCACATCACAACCAGCGCGAGCAGCAGGCCCCAGTTGCGCCCGACATCCGCGTTCAAGCGGGGCCGTCCCGTCGGTATAATCGGAAATTGATCCACATCGTCCTATGGTCTCCGATTCCCTAATGAGCGGCAATGAATTCAGCACTTAAACTACGCATAGTCGCCGGGGCGGCGCTCGCCTGGCTGACTGCGCTACCGGTCGCCGCTGTTGCGCAATCGGTGCCCGATCCCGATGCCGCGCAAATGCCGCCGCCCGCGCCGCGCAGCTCGGAGGCCCAGCGCAAGCTTACGCCGGCGCAGACGGTCGCCGAATTAAGGCGCGGCGGCTATGTCATTTATTTTCGGCATACGTCGACGGACTTCTCGCAGAATGACGCGCAGTCGAAGAGCTATGACGATTGCGCGCATCAGCGCAATCTGACCGACGCCGGCCGCGCGCAGGCGCGCGCCATCGGCGCAGCAGTACGCGAATTGAAACTGCCGATCGAAAAAGTGGTGGCGAGCCCGCTGTGCCGCACCATGGAAACCGCGCGCCTCGCGTTCGAGCGGGCGGAACCCGTGCCCGAAATGCGCGGCGCGGCAGTGCCGGTCAACGATCCGAACCGCTATGCGGCGCTGAAAAAAGTCTTTGCAACCCCGTAT
>JBDSSV010000492.1:0-3679 GCA_039928535.1 Burkholderiales bacterium | reverse complement strand
GCCTTTATACGGCACGTGCACCATCTCGATGCCGGCCATGGCCTTGAATAATTCGGTGCCGAGATAAACCGTGGTGCCCGACGAACCGTAATTGAGTTTTCCGGGCTGCGACTTCGCGAGCGCGATCAACTCGGCCGTGCTCTTCACCTTCAGTGATGGATGCACGAGCAAAAGGTACGGCGCGATCGCGATCGGCGTGACCGGCGAGAAATCCTTCAGGGGGTCGAACGTGGCGCCCGGCAGCGTAATCGGGTTCAGCACATGCGTCGTCGACGTGCCGATCTGCAGGAGGTAGCCGTCGGGCGGCGAACCTTTCACGTACTCGCTCGCGAGATTGCCGCTCGCGCCCGGCCGGTTTTCAACGACGACCTGCTGGCCCCAGAAATCCGTCAGCTTCTGCGCCATCATGCGCGCGAGGATGTCGCTCGCGCCGCCGGGCGCGTAACCGGTGACGATCCTGACCGTCTTGTTCGGATAATCCTGTGCCTGCACGGGCAAAGCACCCGTCAGCAGCGCAACACCAATCATCAACCGCGCGATTTTCGGCATGGTCAGCTCTTCAAAGGTTGCGGATACATGACGGCGTCGCCCGCCTTGAACATTTTTTCTATTTCTTCGCGCGCCAGATATTCGGGCTTTGTTCCCTTCGCGCTCGCCAGCTGTTCGGCGATGATGTTGCGTTTGATCTCGCCGACCAGCACGTTGGTGCGCCCGTAGCATTCCGAAACCGTGCGCCCGAGCACCGTGAAACCGTGGCGCTTCATGATGATGCAGTTGGTGTGCTTGATGAACGTCTTGATCGGCCCGACGTCTTCCTCGACGTTGATATGCGCGGGCAGATAATGCGGCCAGCTTTGCATCAAAAAGGGAAACGTCAGTCCGGTAATGCCGATTTCCTGAAAACCCGCCGCGAAAAACGCGATGGTCTCGTCATGGTGCAAATGGATGACGGCGTTGACTTCGGGACGCAGGCGCAGGATCTCGCGGTTCATCTGATGGCCGACGGTGGTGGCGCGCTCGCCGTACAAGATGCGGCCGTCGGGTACGTCGGTAATGAGCAGGTCGTCGATGGACATTTCCTCCAGCGACACGCCCTGGCATTTCACGTAGCAGATGCCGTCCGGATAGTTCGGGTGCGCGATGCGCATGACGAGGTTGCCGGTCGAGCTGTAAACAAGGCCGCGCGCGGATAACATGCGCGCATAGCGCAGATACTGCTCGGCGATTTTGGCATCGAACACGACCGACGGATCGGGCGTGAGTTCGTTGACGCGATAGCGGTGTTCGATCTGATCAGGCATGGCAGCGTCTCCCTGCGATATCCAGCCCAGAATGATAGCACTACGACGCTGCCGCTCCGCGCCGCATCAAGCCGCTGCAATCTCCACCAGGCAGCTCATCGCGTTGGGCCCCTGCGTCAACTCGGACGTGCCGATATCGAGCGTTAGCACGTTCGCGGTGCCTGCGCGGTCGGTCTTGTCCTCGGCCGGGTCCCACCATGCGCCGGTCGCCATGACGGCAACGCCCGGCATGACGCCGTCGTCGAGCGCCAGCCCGGCGTAGCAGGCGCCCCTGCCGTTATAGATTTTCACGCGGTCGCCCGCCTGCAGGCCACGCTTGGCGGCTTCCGCCGGGTTGAGCGTCACGCGCTCCACGCCGGCGATCTTGTTGCCCTGCGCGAGCGGGCTCATGTCGAGTTGGCTGTGCAGGCGGTCGGCGGGCTGTACGGTGATGAGATGAAGTGGATGATGCGTTGCTTCCGCCGCGCCCAGCCATTCCACCGGCGCCAGCCACGCCGGGTGGCCAGGCATGTCGATACCCGTCATCGCGGCAATTCGCTCGCTATAGAGTTCGATGCGGCCCGACGGCGTCTTCAGCGGATGCGTCTGCGGCTCGCGCCGGAAGTCTTCCATCAACACGAAATCGCTCTCCGGCAACGGCAGTTCGACATAGCCCTTGTTCCAGAAAGATTCGAAATCCGGAAATTCAATGCCCTGCCGGCGATGGACAGCCGCGCAGCGCTCGTAAATCGCGCGTATCCACGCGGCTTCGTCGCGCCCTTCGGTGAACGCCTCGTTTCTGCCCAGGCGCTGCGCGAGCTCGCCGAAAATATCGAAGTCGTTGCGCGCCTGATGCAAAGGCTTGATCGCCTGGTGCATGGCGAGCACGTAGCGATCGCGGGACGAGCCGCCGATGTCGTTACGCTCCAGCCCGGTCGTCGCCGGCAATACGATATCGGCGTAGCTCGCCGTCGGCGTCCACCAGATTTCGTTGACGACTATGGTCTCGGGCCGCTGCCACGCGGACAGGAAGCGGTTGATCTGCTGATGATGGTGGAACGGGTTGCCGCCCGCCCAGTGCACCATGCGAATGTCAGGGTATGCGTGCGTCCCGCCTTCGAAGCGATATTCCGCACCCGGGTTGAGCAGCATGTCGGCAATGCGCGCGACCGGAATCGATAGCTCGAGAGGGTTGTTCGGCACGGGCAGTTCCGGCCCGGGCGTCGCCGGCCGCGGATTGCCGACGCCATTCATCGAGCCGTGGCCAAAACCGAATCCACCCCCGGGCAGGCCGATATGGCCGAGGATCGCCGCCAGCGCTATCACCATCCAGTACGGCTGCTCGCCGCGGTGCGCGCGCTGGACCGAAAAAGCGCAGGTAAGATAGCTGCGCTTGCCGATCAGTTTTCGCGCGAGACCGGCGATGCGTTGCGCGTCTATGCCGGTGATAGGCGCGGCCCACGCGGGGTTTTTCACGACCCCGTCGCTGCGGCCCAGTATGTAAGCGCTGAGCACTTCGAAGCCCGTGCAGCAGCGGTCGAGGAAATCCTGTGCGTGCGCACCCGCCGCGATCACTTCATGCGCGAGCGCCAGCATCAGCGCGACGTCGGTATTTGGCCGGATCGGCAGCCACTCCGCCTTGAGAAAGTCGGGCGCGTCGGCGCGCGTGGGGCTGACGTTCACGACCGGGATGCCGCGCGCCGCGAGCTGCCTTAGCCAGACTTCCTGCGTGTGCTCCGCCGCCCCGCCGGAACTCACCTGGCCGTTTTTCAGCGCGAGCCCGCCGAACGCCACGAAGATTTCGCAGTGTTCAATGATACTGGGCCAGGCGGTCGAGCGCCCGGTCAGCGAGCTATACGTGCCGATGACATGGGGCAGCAGGAACTGCGCGGTGCCCCAGCTATAATTTCCCGCCTGGTCGACGGCGCCGCCCGTGGAAAAATAAAACCGCCTGACCTGCGAGCGCGCATGATGCAGACGGCCCGCGGACGACCAGCCGTACGAACCGGCGAAGATCCCCTGCGGCCCGTGTTGCGCGTGCACGCGCTGGATTTCCTCAGCAACCAGGCGCAGGGCTTCGTCCCATCCAACTTCGACGAACTCATCATGGCCGCGCAGCGTGCGGTCGGAACCCACACGGTCTCTGAGCCATGACTTGCGCACCATGGGCGCACGGATGCGCAGGTCTGAATACACCGATGCCGGAATCGACGCCAACAGCGGCGATGGATTCGGATCGCGCGCGAACGGTTCGCACGCCGTCAGCACGCCGTCTTCGACCACGGCGGTGAACGCGCCCCAATGCGAAAGTTGCGGAAAACGCTGGATCACCGGTGCCTCATCGAATTGGTTCGTTCACATTCAAAGTTTAAGCGTGTCGTCCAGCGGCGAAGGCCTAC
>JBDSSV010000491.1:0-2514 GCA_039928535.1 Burkholderiales bacterium | reverse complement strand
AAACCGGAACTGAGGCAATTACGCCGCGTGGTATGACGATGCGATTCATCGTGATGTTTGTTGGCGCTAACGCTTGAATTAAGCCGCCGCCGGCCGGGAACGGTTGCTAATAAATGGCTCGACCCCGGCGGTCGGCTTGAATGAATAGTTAACGTCACTTTGCCACGAGCAACTTTACCTGATGTGCGGCAGCATGATCTATGAGATCGCGCACAATCGGCTCGCGGGGAAATGTAAGCTCTGGGTATGACGAACTCCAGAAAACACTCTCTCCAATAGCCAAGGCAGCCAGGTGTTCTTTGAGTGAACTCACACCGCGGATTGCCTTACATTTGTGCGTTATCTCCGCCAATGCTTTCTTGCGATTGGTGCCTTCACAAAGGGAGAACTGCCACGAGCCAGTCGCTGAATCTGTCCAGCTGTATAGCTCGACACCTTTGAACAATGGTTGAGTGTTGCGCGATGACTTAACCGCGCAGCCGGCAATCGGTAGCGCAAGCAATACAATGGCGATGAGGAGAGCAATGCGCATTGTTCTGACGCCTAAGGGACTACGCCCTCAGTTTCCAGAGCTCGCCTTCTTGCGAAACACGCCCATCATGAGTGAGCTTCAGCAAATGCGCGTGGAGCGACCTGCGCGCCACTTGATGCAAGCGCGGTGAAACGTCCGCATAGACTATCGGCAGTAGTTCGTCCATGGTCGCCGGATTTTTTACGCCGAAAGCCTCGGCGACCTTCTGCTCGCGTTTGAGACGATGCGCAATCAGGCGCCGCGCTTCCGCACGCGGCTCCTCGATCGGATGACCGTGCCCCGGCGCGACGCGCGCGAGATCGAGGTCTAGCAGCGATTCGAGCGAATGCAGGTACGCGACCATGTCGCCGTCCGGCGGATTGATCACCACCGTCGAGCCCTGCATGATGTGGTCGCCGGTGAAGAGCAGCTTCTCGCGGTCGAGCAAATAGCACAGATGGTTGGACGCGTGGCCGGGCGTGTGTATTGCTGTCAATTTGAAGTCGCCCGCATCGAGCACGTCGCCGTGCTTGAACACGCGGCCGGGCGCGAAGGCGGTATCCTGGTTGCCGTGCGGCGGCGCGCGCATGCCGATGACCTCGGCGCCGGTCGCGGCCTGCAAAGCGCGTGCACCGGGCGAATGATCCATATGTGTATGCGTACACAGTATCCAGCGCAGCTTGTCGCCGACGACGGCGAGCGTCGCCTGCAAATGCGCTTCCATGTCCGGCCCCGGATCGATCAGCGCCAGTGCTTTCTCACCCACGATATAAGAGTTGGTGCCCGGCCCCGTCATCATGCCGGGATTCGGCGCGGTCAAACGCCGCACCAACGGCGATATCCTTACGACTTCGCCGGGAACGATGGGTGTCATTATTTTTGCCACTCGTAGGTTTTTGGATCATCGTAGCCGGGATCGTCCGGCATGATGCGGCGGCCGTCCTTGCCGATGCGCGGCTCAATGGTCGGCACGTCCGCGAGAGCACGCATCGCGTCAAGCAGCGCGGCGGCAGTTTCGAAGCCGGCGAAGAGCCGCAGCGTATGTATGGTGGGCGTCAGCATTTTCAGCGTGCCCGCGCGGAACCGCTCGACGCCGTCCTGCGGCCGCACCCACTCGCTCGCTATCGTTTCATCGTTATCGTGCACCGGCTCCTGCCCTGCGGGCGCCTGCGCGACAAAAAACCGCGTGTCGTAGCGGCGCGGCGCACCCGCCGGCGTGATCCAGTGACTGAAATAGACGAGTTCGCCGGCAGTCAGGTGCATGCCCTGGTCACGCAGCAGCGTTTCGAACGGCAAGTCGCCTGCGGCCACCGCCTGACGATGATGCGCGAGTCGGCTGGCGGCCGCGGCCGTGATGCAATTTCCCGCGGCATCGCTGGCGAGCAACAAGCCCGCTTCCTCGAATGATTCACGTATTGCCGCAATCCAGTAAGCAAGGCCGTCGGCGGCAATGCCCAGCCGGCGGCTCGCCGCGGCGTCTGCAAGCCCGTTACAGCGCGCATATACCGATTGCATCCTGTCTGCGCTGTCGACCGCGCCGCCGGGAAATACATACTTGCCGGGCACGAACGCCGACTGCAGATTGCGCCGCATCATCAAGACTTCGAGGCCTGCTGCGCTGTCGCGCACGAGCGTGACGGTAGCGGCGGGCGCCGGGGTAATCACAGCCATTATTTATCCGTCAGCAGTTTCATGAGGCTCGACGAATCAAGCCGGCCATGGCCATTTTCCTGCAGCCTCCCGTACCATTGCTCGACGACCGCGGTGACCGGCAGCAGTGAGCCGTTGCGCCGCCCTTCATCCAGACAGATCTGCAGGTCCTTGCGCATCCAGTCGACGGCGAAACCGAAATCGAATTTGTCGTCGACCATGGTCGGCCCGCGGTTCTCGAGCTGCCACGATTGCGCGGCGCCTTTCGAAATCACTTCGATCACTTTTTTCGCATCCAGTCCCGAGCGCGTCGCGAAGTTCAAGCCTTCCGCGAGCGCCTGCACGAGGCCGGC
>JBDSSV010000490.1:0-8458 GCA_039928535.1 Burkholderiales bacterium | reverse complement strand
GCCATCTCCAGGCCCTTTTCGGTGAGCTGCGCGCTGGGCACGACTTCGTTGACGAGGCCTATGCGCAAGGCCTCATCGGGCTTCACGTTGCGGCCCCGCAACGCGCGCGAGTGCGTGCAACAGCTCGTCAAGGGTCGCCGCGTTGAGCGCGTTGAGCGCCTTGGGACGATTGACGGTCAGCACGCCAACTTTGCCGCCGTCGGCGTGCTCGAGAATGATGTTCTGGAAGGTCACGCTGATTTCCTTTTGCAGCTATTATTTCGCGGTCATGCGGATCGCGCCGTCGAGGCGGATGGTTTCGGCATTAAGCATGGGGTTCTCGACGATGAACGCCGCGAGCCGCGCGTATTCCGCCGGCTCGCCGAGCCGCGACGGAAACGGCACCTGCGCACCGAGCGACGCGCGTATTTCCTCGCTCATGCCCTGCAGCATGGGCGTGTCGAAAATGCCGGGCGCGATAGTCATCACGCGAATACCGAGCTTGGCGAGCTCGCGCGCGATCGGCAATGCCATGGCGACGATGCCGCCCTTGGACGCGCTGTATGCGGCCTGGCCGATCTGCCCTTCGTAGGCGGCGACCGACGCGGTGTTGATGATCACGCCGCGCTCGCCGTCGGCATTCGGCGTATTTTTGGCCATGGCGTTCGCGGCGAGGCGCAGCGTATTGAAGCTGCCGATCAGGTTGATGTTAATCACGCGGGTGAAGGTCTCGAGTTTGTGCGCGCCGCTCCTGCCGACCACTCTTTCGCCGGGCGCGATGCCGGCGCAATTGATCAGGCCGTGCAAGGCGCCGAACGCGGCAATCGCGGCCTCGACGGCTTGCTGCACCTGGGTTTCATTCGTGACATCCGCCACCGCGAATCTCGCGTTGGCGCCGAGGCCCGCGGCGAATTTCTCGCCGGCTTCGCGGTTGAGATCGGCGAGCATCACCTTGCCCCCCGCAGCAACGAGCGTCTGCGCGGTCGCCGCGCCCAGGCCTGACGCGCCGCCAGGAATCAGGAAAACGCTATTCTTGATTTGCATGAGAAGTCGAAAACGTGCTGCGGTGGGTGGAAAACGTGCGGCCGACTACAACAGCATGTTAGTCGTACTTTCGGACATCGTCGATGACTTTGCCGTCGTTCGGCAGCGCGCCCGCGGCCTTGAACGCGACCTCGCCGCGCAGGTTGCAGACGTCGCGTATCGTCGCCGTGATTTTCTGCGCCAGCGCGTCGCCGCCCGCACCTTCAATCTCGCAGTTGAATGTCATGCGGTCGGTTTTGCGCTCGTCGTGATCGATGATCAGCCGGTATTTGCGGATTTCGGCGTGGCGCTTGGCGATATCGTCCATCTGCGACGGCTTCACGAACATGCCTTTGACTTTCGCCGTCTGGTCGGCGCGGCCGAGCCAGCCTTTGATGCGCATATTGGTGCGTCCGCACGGGCTCACGCCGGCCAGCGCCGCCGAGAGATCACCAGTGGCGAAGCGTATCAGCGGATATTCCGGCGCCAGCGTCGTCACCACAACCTCGCCGACCTCGCCGGCAGCCACCGGTTCGCCGGTGCCCGGGCGCAACAATTCAATGATGACGCCCTCGTCGACGATCATGCCCTCCTGCGCGGGCGATTCATACGCGATCAGGCCGAGATCGGCGCTCGCATAGCATTGCAGCGTCGCCACACCGCGCCCGTTCAGCCACGCGCGCAATGCCGCCGGCAGCGCTTCGGCCGACACCATGGCTTTCTTGAGGCTGGAGAGATCGGCTTTGAGCTCGTCGCCTTTCTCCAGAATGATGCGCAGAAAAGACGGTGTGCCGATATAGCATTGCGGCTTGAGTGCGGCGATGGCCACGATCTGCATCTCGGTCTGCCCGGTGCCGCCGGGGAATACCGGGCAGCCGATCGCGTGCGCGCCCATGTCCGCCATAAAGCCGGCCGGGGTGAAATGGTATGAAAACGTGTTGTGCACGAGCTCCCCCGCGCGAAAGCCCGCGGCGTACATCGCGCGCGCGAGCCGCCAGTAATCAGCGCGCCTGCCTTCGGGATCGAACATGGGCCCCGGCGACATGTAAACGCGCCCCAGCGCAGACTGCGGTGAGGCCGTCATGCCGGCGAACGGCGACTCGGATTTTTGCAAATCGATCAGATCAGCCTTGCGCGTGACCGGCAATTGAGCAAGTGCCGCGCGGTCCTTGATGTCCGCCGCGTTGACGCCGGCCAGCGCGCGCGCGAAATACGGCGCCTTGCTCTGCGCGTTATCAATCTGCGCGCGCAGCGCCGTGAATTGCTCAGCTTCACGCTGTCGAGGGTCACGAGTTTCGAGAGAATCAAAATGTTTCATTTTAGTTGGCAGCGCTTAGTTGGCGGTGGGCAGCTGGAAACGCGACAAATCCTCCAGCCGCGATGACAACTGATGACTGATGGCTGACGACTCGCCTTTCATCAAGCCAGCCAGCGCTTGCGCCGCCGATAATGCTTGGCATCGCGGTAGTTTTTGCGCGCGCCGGCGGACAGGCCGAGATAAAACTCCTTGACGTCTTCATTACTCGAAAGTTCCGCGGCGCTGCCGTCCATCACCACGCGGCCGGTTTCGAGAATGTAGCCGTAGTCGGCGTAACGCAGCGCGATATTGGTGTTCTGCTCGGCGAGCAGAAAGCTCACGCGCTCCTTCTGGTTCAGGTCGCGTACGATGCCGAATATCTCCTCGACGATCTGGGGCGCCAGACCCATCGACGGCTCGTCGAGCAGGATCATCGACGGGCTCGCCATCAGCGCGCGGCCGATCGCGGTCATCTGCTGCTCGCCGCCCGACGTGTAGCCGGCCTGGCTCGTACGCCGCTGCTGCAGCCGCGGAAAGTACGCATAGACTTTTTCGAGATCGGCGGCGATGTCACCGCGACGGTTGCGCGCGAACGCGCCGGTCAGCAGGTTTTCCTCGACGGTGAGATGAGCGAAACAATGACGCCCTTCCATCACCTGCACGACGCCGCGCTTGACGAGCTCGGCCGGGTTCAGCTGGTCGACGCGTTGGCCGCGAAATTCGATCGAGCCCTTGGTCACGTCGCCGCGCTCGGCGCGCAGCAGATTCGAAATCGATTTCAGCGTGGTCGACTTGCCGGCGCCGTTGGCGCCGAGCAGTGCGACTACCTTGCCTTCCTGCACCTCGAGCGATACGCCTTTCAACACAAGGATCACGTGATCGTAAATGACCTCGATGTTGTTGACCGCGAGCAGGGCTTGCGCCGCGGCGGGCTGGGGAACGGCTTGCATCGTAGATGCGAGAGGCGCTGGGCGAGAGGAGCGAGGCGGAAAGCCTTACCCCGCATCGCGCCCGACTGCTATGCTCTTCCCCTCTCGTCTCTCGGCAACGATCAAGTCACCTTCGAGCAATCGCGCGGAGTAATGTTTTTCTCTTTCGCGTATTTCTTCGCGGCGTCTTCGACCATCGGCCGCAAGAGCTTGTTGTTGCCCTCGAGCCAGTCTGACACATAGACCCATTTCGCGCCGTCCCACTGGTGGATGCGCGCCATGCGTGCGCCTTCATGATCGGCGCACGACAGTTTCAAGGGCTGCATGAGGCCGCCGAAACCAAGCTGGCGCAGGCGCGCCTGGTCGACATTCAGGTTTTCGATGCCCCAGCGCACCTGCTCGCCGGTGAGCGGCTTCTTGCCGTACTTGGCCTGGGCGGTGCGGATCGCCTCGATCGTGACCATCGCGTTGATCATGCCGCGGTTGTAGAGCACGGTGCCGATTTCTTCCTTCTTGCCGCTGCCCTTGTTGCGGTCGTAGACGTTCTTGATGATGTCCGCGTGCACGGCCGTCTGACCCGACGAGTGCTGCAGCGCGGCCGCGTTGTAGCCGGTCGCGCCCGCGTCCGCGGGCAGCACGTCCGGCTCGGCGCCAGACCACCAGACGCCGTACATCTGATCACGTGGATAGTTTACGGCGACCGCTTCCTTGATCGCGGTCGAGTTCATCACGCCCCAGCCCCACAGCAGAACATAATCGGGCCGGTCCTGGCGTATCTGCAGCCATGTCGCTTTCTGCTCGACGCCCGGCGCAGTGACTGGCAGCGACTTGAACTCGAAACCGTGGCGCTTGGCCAGCTCGGTCAGGAGCGGGATAGGCTCCTTGCCGTACGGCGAGTCGTGAAATACCAGCGTGACTTTTTTGCCTTTGAGTTTTTCGTAGCCGCCGAGCTTGTTCGCGATCTGGTGCATGATCACGTCGGCCGCAGTCCAGTACGTGCCGAGCAGCGGGAAATTCCACGTGAACACGCTGCCGTCGGCCGACTCCGAACGGCCATAGCCCATCGTAATCACCGGTATCTTGTCGACGGGCGCCTTCTCCGTCAGCGCGAACGTGATGCCGGTGGACAATGGATTAAATGCCGCCGCGCCGGTGGGGCCCTTGCCTTTCAGTCGCTCGTAACATTCGACGCCGCGATCGGTCGCATAACCGGTCTCGCATTCTTCATACGCAATCTTGACGCCGTTGATGCCTTTGTCGCGCTCGTTGACGAGGTTCAAGTAGTCAATGAAACCGTTCGCCCACGGCGCGCCGTTCGGCGCGTAGGCGCCCGTGCGGTACACGAGCACCGGGATAAACTGCTCGTTTGCCTGCGCGAACACCGGCACCGTGCCGCCCAGTGCAGCGGCGGCGAGTGCGAGGATCAAAACGCGTTGCCACGTGATCAAGCTGCCCATGATGACTGCCTCCTTTGGTTGTCTATCCGTTCCGGACTGGCGCCGGTTAGTTCCGACTATGCGCCCATACGGGAAAACGCGCTGGGGTTATCGGTAGAGCGCAAAGTGTATTGACTGCTTCTGTCGGGCGCAAGCGCAGCTGGAAACCGCGGCGGCGCCGGCGTTCAGTGCGGAAACGGCCACAGGCGCAGCTTTTCCTTGGCTATCCGCCACAGCCGCGCCAGCCCCAGCGGCTCGACGATCAGGAAAAACACGATCAGCGCGCCGAATATCATCGATTCCAGGTGCGAAATCAACGCGGTCGACCAATGCAGCCCGAGCCACGCTGGAAGCTGGTTGAGAAAAAGCGGCAGCAGCGTGATGAATGCGGCGCCCAGAAAACTGCCGAGGATGGAGCCCAGCCCGCCGATGATCACCATGAAAAGCAGGCTGAACGAGCGGTTGACGTCGAACGCGAGCGGTTCCCACGACCCCAGGTGCACGAACGCCCACAACGCACCGGCGACGCCGATAAAAAATGAGCTCACTGCGAATGCCGACAGCTTCGCGTACAGCGGGCGGATGCCGATGATCTCGGCAGCGACGTCCATGTCGCGGATCGCCATCCACGAGCGCCCGAGACGTCCGCGCACGAGGTTGCGCGCGAGCAACGCGAAGGCCGTCGCGAAGGCGAGGCACAGGATATATTTGCGCAGCGGCGTGTCGAACGTGAAATCGAACAGCGTAATGGCCGGCGCGTTGAGCGAACCCGACGGCGTGTAATTGGTGAACCACGCGATGCGGCTGAATACCCAGTCGAGGAAGAACTGCGCGGCGAGCGTCGCCACCGCCAGATAAAAGCCCTTGATGCGCAGGCTCGGTATGCCGAAAAAAATCCCGACCAGCGTAGCACAACCGCCGGCCAGCAGGAACGCGACGATGGGATTGAGTCCCGGCACGCGCAGGCACAGGTTATACGCGGCGTACGCGCCTACCGCCATGAAGCCACCGGTGCCGAGTGAAATCTGACCACAGTAGCCGACGAGCAGGTTCAACCCGAGTGCTGCGAGCGAAAGGATCAGGAATGGAATCAGGATCGCGCTGAACCAGTACGCGTTCGCGAAGAGCGGCACAGCGATGAACGCGAACAGCACCAGTGACCACACGAAATAGCGGTCTTGCCGGATCGGCAACAGCACCTGCTCCTGCGCGTATGTGCTTTTGAACTCACCGACTTCGCGATAAAACATTGCGCTAGTCCGCGAAAGAGGAAGGTTTAGACGCGATCAATGATTTTCTCCCCGAATAGTCCCTCGGGCCGTATCAGCAGGAACGCCAGCGCGAGCGTGTATGCAAACCAGTTCTCGATGCCGCCGCCGATGTGCGGGCCGAGATAGACCTCCGACATTTTTTCGCCGACGCCGATGATGAGGCCGCCGATGATCGCGCCCGGCACCGACGTGAAGCCGCCGAGTATCACCACCGGCAGCGCCTTCAATGCGATCAGCGACAGCGAAAACTGTACCCCTAGCCGCGACCCCCAGATAATGCCGGCGACCAGCGCGACCAGCCCCGCGACCGTCCACACGATAAGCCAGATCTGGTTCAACGGAATGCCGATTGATTGCGCCGCCTGGTGATCGTCGGCGACCGCGCGCAGCGCGCGGCCAATGCGCGTTTTCTGGAAAAAGATGGCGAGCACGACGACCAGCGCGCCCGATACGACGGTCGCAAAGAGGTCGTCGCTGCCGACGAGTATGCCGCCGTTGAAGACGTTGTCGAGAATGATGAGCGGCTGTTTCGGGATACCCAGATCGAGCTTGTAGATGTCGCTGCCCCACAGCGTCTGACCGAAGCCCTCCAGAAAAAACGTGATGCCCAGCGTCGCCATGAACAGCGATATGCCGGGCTGGTTGACGAGCGGCCGCAACACTAGGCGCTCGATCGCGTAGGCGAGTATGAACATGATGACGCACGTCACCAGCAACGCCAGAGGCAGCGGCATTTTTTCCATTAGCCGCACGAGCGACAGCGCCGCGAACAGCACCATCGCGCCCTGCGCGAAATTGAAGACGCCCGACGCCTTGAAGATCAGCACCAGCCCGAGCGCGACCAGCGAGTACAGCACGCCCGCCATAAGGCCGCCGATCAGAACTTCGAGAAAGAATCCCATGGTCTGCGCTACGCGCTGGCGTGAGGCGTGAGGCGTGAGGCGTGAGGTGTGAACTGCCCCAACCTCTTCCGGTAATGGAAAAGACCGCGTGGCTTTAGGCATTTCCTCCTCACGCCTCTCGCCTCACGCCTCACGCTCTTCAATGCTGTACCCCCAGATAGGCATCGATCACCGCCTGGTTGCTTCTGACTTCATCCGGCGTGCCGTCGCCGATCTTGCGGCCGTAGTCGAGCACCACCACGCGGTCCGAGAGGTCCATCACGACGCCCATGTCGTGTTCGATCAGCACGATGGTGGTGCCGAACTCGTCGTTGACGTCGAGTATGAAGCGGCACATGTCTTCCTTCTCCTCGACGTTCATGCCGGCCATCGGCTCGTCGAGCAGCAGCATGGAGGGCTCGGCGGCCAGCGCGCGCGCGAGCTCGACGCGCTTCTGCATGCCGTACGGCAGCCGCCCGACCGGCGTCTTGCGGATCGCTTCGATCTGCAGGAAGTCGATGATGCGCTCGACCACCAGCCGGTGCGCGATTTCTTCATTGCGCGCCGGCCCGTACCAGAACGCCTGCGCGAGAAACCCGGCGTGCATCTTGAGATTGCGCCCGGTCATGATGTTGTCGAGCACGCTCATGCCTTTGAACAGAGCGATATTCTGGAAGGTGCGCGCGATGCCCTGGCGTGCGGCCTCGTGCGGGCGCATCTGCCGGCGGGTGACGCCTTTGAACGTTATGCTGCCCTGCTGCGGATGGTAGACACCGTTGATCACGTTGAGCAGCGAGCTTTTGCCCGCGCCGTTGGGGCCGATGATCGCGCGTATTTCGTGTTCGCGCACGTCGAAGCTCACGTCGGTGAGCGCTTTCACGCCGCCGAACGCGAGAGAGATGCCGTCGATCCTGAGTACGGCCTCGCCGATATTGCGCGCCTGCGCCATGCGTTCCCGGCTAGCCCGCGTGCTTCAGCTGCGCGGGCGTAAACGTGCGCGCTTCGCGTATCTGCACGTCGGCACGCACGATCCCGCTGCGGCCGTCTTCGAATTTGACCTGGGTCTCGACGTGGCACTCGGCGCGGTCCGAGTAAAGCGCGTCGATAAGAACCGCGTACTTCTCGGCGATAAACCCGCGCCGCACCTTGCGCGTGCGCGTCAATTCGTCGTCGTCGGGATCGAGCTCCTTGTGCAGGATCAGAAAGCGCTGAATCTGCGAGGCAGCCAGCGCGTCTTCGCGCGCGAGCTCGGCGTTCACTTTCTCGACGCACTCGCGAATCAATTCATAAATCTGGGGCTTGCCCGCGAGGTCCGTATAGCCAGAATAAGCAATGGCACGCCGCTCGGCCCAGTTGCCGACGGAGCCCATGTCGATGTTGATAAACGCGCCGACCCCGTCGCGGCCGTTGCCAAACGCGACGGCTTCTTTGATGTGCGGAAAGAACTTAAGCTTGTTCTCGATAAAGTTGGGCGCGAACATCGCGCCGCTCGTGAGCTTGCCGACATCCTTCGCGCGATCGATAATTTTCAATTGCCCGCGGTCGTCGAAAAACCCGGCGTCACCGGTACGGAAATAGCCGTTGGCGTCCATCGACTCGGCGGTCGCGGCGGGCTGCTTAAAGTATTCCTTCAGGAGCATGG
>JBDSSV010000489.1:0-4125 GCA_039928535.1 Burkholderiales bacterium | reverse complement strand
TTGTCGAGAATGGGTGCAGGCGTGGCGGCCGGCGCACACAATCCGTACCAGGAATTCACTTCAAAACCGGGCAGCGCTGTTTCGTGCATGGTCGGCACCGCCGGCAATTGCGCTATGCGTTTAAGGCTCGTTACGGCGAGCGCGCGCACATGCCTCGACTGAATGACCGGCAGCACGGCCGGCGCGGTCTGCATGCTGACCGGAATCTGGCCCGCGACCACTTCGGACAACGCCTGCGGCGCGCCCTTGTAGGCGATATGCACGACATCGATCTTCGCCGTAAATTTGAACAACTCCATCGCGAGCTGCGGCGAGACGCCAGCCGCCGACGAGCCGTAGCTGAGTTTGCCCGGGTTGGCTTTGGCGTAAGCGATGAACTCGTTCACCGAACGTGCGGGCATCGACGGGTGCACGACCAGAACGCTCGGCGTCGTACCGATGAGTGAGAGCGGCGCGAAGTCGCGTTGGTGATCGTACGGCATTTTTTCGTACAGCGACTCGGCGATCGCGCTGGATGCGATGTTGCACTGAAACAGCGTGTAGCCATCGGCCGGCGACTTGGCGGCATATGCGGCCCCCACCGTCCCGCCCGCGCCCGGCCGGTTCTCGACCAGCACCTGCTGGCCCCACATCCTGCTCAAGCGATCGGCAATCAAGCGCGCGACGATGTCGGGCGAGGCGCCCGCAGGAAACGGTACGACGTAGTGAACGGGTTTGGCGGGGTAACTCTGGGCCAGCGCTACTGCATGCATCGTCGGCAAAGCCGCCGTCATGACACAAAATGCGAGTGATTGTTGCATGCGTATCCTGACTCTTATGTTAGTCGTCAAAGTCAGCTGACAAGAACTGCCTTGCCGACGACGGTACGCTCGATCACCGCCTGCAGCGCCTCCGCCGCCTGATCGAGGCGGAAACGGTGTGAAATGCGCGGCTTCAGCTTCCCCTCTCCCGCCAACCCGATCAACGTCGTCATATTGGCAAGAGCAAGCGCGGGGTTGGCTTCGCTCAGCCCGCCGATGCGTACGCCGACGGCCTCGATGCCCTTGATCAAAAGATAGTTGCTGCGGATATTGGTGGGACCGCCGCCAAGGAATCCCAGGATCAGAAGCCGTCCGCCCCAGGCGAGACAGCGCAACGAATCATCCGCCACCTTGTCGCCGATTGGATCGTACACGATGTCCACGCCGCGGCCGCCGGTCAAGTCTTTCACCTTGTCCACGAACCCGTCGCGATAGTCGATCGCATGGTCTGCGCCTTCCTCCAGGCATGCCGCGCGCTTCGCTTGCGTGCTCGCGGTGGCGATCACTTGAGCGCCGAACACTTTCGCTACCTGGATGGCGGCAATGCCGATACCACCGGCCGCGCCGTGAACGAGCACCCATTCGCCCGCCGCCATGCGGCCGCGCTGCAACAACGCATGGTACGCCGTCGCGTAAGCACTGCGGAATACGCCGGCATGCTCCATGCTCATTCCAGCCGGGATCGTGTCGCACAGCGCCGCTTTCGCGTTGCCGAGTTCGGCGCACGCACCGAGCGTATGGCGGCTCATCACGCGGTCGCCCACCTGAAATTCGACGACTCCCGGGCCGACCGCAACGACCACTCCGGCGGCTTCTCCACCCGGGATGAATGGGGGCTCGGGCCGGAACTGATATTTCCCGGCGAGCATCAGCACATCAACGTACTGGACGCCGCGCGCGCCGATTCTCACCTGGATCTCACCCGCACCGGGCGGCGAGGGATCGGGCAGATCCCGCAACGCCAGCACTTCGGGCCCGCCGAACGCCTCACAAACCATTGCTTTCATGCCTGCACCGCGGGATCTATTTCTTCAACGTCAATTGAACGAGGCGGTCCGCTTTCGCTTCCTTCTCCAGATCGCGGCACGCCGAAATAATTTCTTCGAACTGCGCCTGCGGAATCGGCAGCCCCGGAATGACTTCGCGTATGCGGCGCGCCTCTTCGGTGAAGTCCCACATGAACTCGCGGCCGGTGGATTGCTTCGTGTAGCACTTGCCGTCCTTCGTGTAGACCGTGAAGCGCGGACCGAACAGTGTCATTTCATGTGACGGGATAATGCTTACACGCTTGATGAGCTCCATCACTTCGGGCGGGTCCTTCCCTTCGGTTGGATCGCCCTCGTGGCTGCGCAGAACGGGGAAGCTGCCCTTTACCGCACCATAGGCGCTGAAATACGCCGTGCTGCCCACCGTGCGCAGGCTGTCTTCGCGCCGGCTCGGGTACGCCGGGCTCGGATACTGCGTTTCCATCCAGTTCACTACGGCTTCGACGCGATCGATGTTTGCGTACTTGATGTTGTTCTCTGCGCACAGCTTCGCCATCACATCGACGTGTGCAATGTTGTAGCCCGGCGTCGTGTAGATGCGATAGAGCGTCTCGAGAAACATCCACGACTTGCCGAGGTCTGCAGTGATCTCGTCGAGACTGAAGCGCGTGCGCCCGGTAAAGCTGTGCGTAAGCCGGCCGAGGTTGTTGCCGGTGAACGCGTGATAGAAACCCGCTTCGCCTTCGAGCACGGTCTCGCCGCCCACATGTCCCTGCTGCGCGAGCGTAACCGCGAGCAACGCATTGCGCACGGCGGCACCCTCGCGCAGTGCGCGTCCACCGCTGCGCGCACCTTCCGGGTTGCCTCCCGCCAGGCTTGCACACAGTGCGATGGCGCTGTTCAGTTGCTCTTCGTTCAATTTTAAAATTTTCGCGGCCGCAATAGCGGCGCCGAAGATGCCGAACACCGGCCCCGGGTGAAAGCCGCGCGCCATCGTCGTTGGAATGACTTCGGCCGCCATGCGCTCCATCACTTCGTAGCCCGCCACGATACCGGTCAAAAACTCCTGGCCCGAGGCACCGGCGATTTCCGCCGCGACGAGACCCGCCGGAATAATGCTCGTGCCCGGATGCGTCAACATGCGGAATGAATCGAACTTGCCGCCCGCCAGCGCCATTTCCGAATTTGCAAACGCTGCGCCGCCTTTGGTCACCCGGGTGCCGTGCACCATGATGGTCGCGCCCTTGCGCACGCCTGCTTCCTCTTCGGTGATCATGGTCACCGCGCGCTGCCCCGGCGGCTTGCGCGAGCCGAGCAGCACCGACGCCACGGCCTGCAGTGTGACGCCCTTGGCGCGATCGACGACGTCCGCCGGCAGATCTGCATAGCGCAGGCCGTTAACCCACTGCGCGAGTTGCCGACTTAGTGATACCGTGCTGCTTGAAACCATACTGCGCCTCCTTCTGATGTATTCTTTCGGGGTCAGTTGTCTTTTATTACGGAGATATCGCCCGTGGACGGCGAATCTGTATGGCGTGAGTTTAACGCGAGTGACCGGATGAAGCATCGCCCTCTTCAATCGCGCGGCGCGGCGCGGAACTCACACCTGCGCTCCGCGCTGATATTTCTGTGCTGCGCGGCGCTGCCGGCGTTCGCGCAAATCACTTCGACAAGCTCAGCACAGGCCTATCCGGTCAGGCCCCTACGCTTCATCGTGCCGTTTCCCGCGGGCGGCGCGGGCGACCTGGTGGTGCGTTTGCTCGCGCAAAAGACGGGCGAAAATTGGCATCAGCCTGTTGTCGTCGATCCACGTGCCGGCGCCAGCGGCGTGGTAGGACTGCAGATCGCCGCCGCGGCGCCGCCCGATGGTTATACGCTGGTGCTGGGCACCGCCAGCACGCATTCGATCAATCCCGCGCTGCAGCCCGGCCTGCCCTACGATCCGGTCAAAGACTTCACGGCCATCGCGTCGCTGATTGCCATTCCCAACGCTATAGTTGCGCACCGCGCGCTGCCGGCGCGCAACCTGCAAGAGCTGATTCAGCTCGCCCGCGCGAAACCCGGGCAGATTGCGTATGCGTCCAACGGCACCGGTACGTCGTCCCATATGGCGGCGGAGTTCCTGATGCGCTCCGCGGGGATCCAGTTGCTGCATGTCCCGTATAAGGGCGCGGGCAATGCGCTGAACGACGTGCTCGGCGGCCACGTGCAGTTGCTGGTCGGCGCAGTCTCGACCAGCCTGCCCCACGTGCAGGCCGGTCGGCTGACGGCCATCGCGGTCACCGGCGCGCAACGCTCGCCGGCGGCGCCGGGCGTGCCGACGGTGGCGGAGTCGGGCT
>JBDSSV010000488.1:0-3994 GCA_039928535.1 Burkholderiales bacterium | reverse complement strand
CGCCGGTCAATACGACGTCCTTGCCCTTGTTCTCGGGGACGGGCCACGCGGGCTCGGGCTTCCACCATTCTTCGTGTATCGTCATGCTCGGGCTCGCTCCAGCGCTGGGTTGAATTTTTGTGAGCCTCGAACGTTAACGGCGGTGCCGCACGCTGTCAACCGCCCGGCGCTGAATTTGATCTTCCGAATGCCCCTTTGTGAAATGCAACCCCATCACCGCAGAGGGCTCCGAGGATTTTTTTCAACCTCCCTTGAGGGGACGCGGAGGTGCGCGGAGGATCTAGGATGGCTGCGCGTATGCATACGCGAGGAAGAGAAATTCTACTTTTGCCGAGCAATTGAAAGGCGCTTTATCACCGCCAAGGAGCCGTGAATTGGCGGGCAAATGCGAGATGATCGAGTATCGACGTTATTTGCAGCGCCTCGCTGACCAGGCGTGGGACAGTATCTGTGTCCGGTCGAGCAGGTTCTTTGGTAGTGTGCCTCGTGTTGCAGCATCCTCGACGATAGCAGCTCCGGCGTGTAACGTACACAGTCTTCCCAAACCTCACGATACCCCACGTCGATGACGACAAGCGCACGATGCCGCCACCGATATTCCAGCCGCCGTGGCCGCCCACAGCCATGCGATCATGAGGACTGGACCAATTGGTCGGTAATAAACCGCATCGAGCGCGTGAAGTGACACTGTTTCGATTGCAAATAGAGCAAGCACCGCAATCGTAAACACCGTGGCGATACGCGGTGCAAGCCCGGCGCCGCGGCGCCAAAACAGGATTATCATCAAAACAATGAAAGCAATCATCGCGGTTGATATAATGACCGTTTCTTGCCATTTGCCATGCGCTTGGGTATACAGACCCTCGTGTGTCAGCACTTTACGCGCGAAATCGCTGATACGATGTCGAAATCCCGCGAGGATCTCGATGACCAATATAAACTGTGCCAGCGCGAGCCACTTCCAGACGCGTGCATCGCGAAACTCTGAACGTCGCGCCGCAATCAAGCAGGCGATCGTCGCCGTGGCGAACGATAGTATTCCGATCAATTGAGTGGCATTGGTGCCGAGACGTTCGAGCATGCTTAGCCTGACGGTCTTTTTTCCGGTCGCTGGCCCAAGTCTAACAAATACCTCGCAATGATCGAAGTGCTATTCGCAGCGTTCGGAGTTGCAGCCCTATTGTTATTCCGCTTCGTTGAACCGGCGCGCGCAGTTGCGATCACGTGTTTCGCCGGCTGGCTCTTATTGCCGGTAGGAAATTTTCCTCCAGGTTCCGCTGCCGCCAGTTTTCCATATTGGATCACCGGGACGGCGGTGCCTTCGGACATGCTGCTCACCAAGATGTGGTGGCCTCCGGTCGTTGCGCTGGCAGGCGCCCTATGGGTCGATCGGGAAAACCTCGCTCGCTTTCGTGCAGGATGGGTCGACATTCCACTCATCTTATGGTGCCTGTGGCCGGTCGGCCAATGGTGCTTCGTCGCAAATGCCGCGCCGCAACCATGGATTTCCTCGCTTTATCTCGCCGCCGCCTGGGGCGCGCCTTGGCTGCTTGGCCGGGTCTATTTTTCGGGTCTCGATGGCAGCAAACACCTAATGACAGCGATCGCAGCGGGGCTTGTCGTGATCGCACCGATCGCCTTGATCGAGAGCGTTTTGGGACCCAGAGTCTATGGCTGGGTCTATGAGCTTCACCCATTCCGGTTTGACGGTCAGCAACGCTATGTCGGCTTTCGGCCGCTGGCATTTTTCGAGCATGGCAATCAATATGGAATTTGGGTCGCTGCGATTGCACTTGTTGCGATCTGGCTCTGGCACACCGCACCCATTTCGCGGATGCGCTTTTACCTCGGCGTGAGTGCCATATTGGCGCTCGCCATCGCATTGATGAGCCAATCCGTTGGCGCAATCCTGCTGTTGTGCGCCGGGCTTGTGCTGTCGCGGGCCATAGGCCGTCCTCTCTCCCGCTGGTTATTGCCGTTGCTTCTTCTGATAACGGTATCGGGCGGCGCGGTTTATTTGTCCGGTGCAATACCGTTCCGAAACATCGCCGACAAAACTGTGATTGGCCGACAGGTGGTCGATATCTTTCGCTCGGCGGGACGAGGCTCATTCACCTGGCGGATTGCGCGGGACCAAACCGCTTTGACGCTCATTCGTGAGCGACCTGTCGTCGGCCTGGCGCGATGGGACTGGTGGCGGGACAAAGGGGAGCGTCCCTGGGGCCTTGTATTTTTGATATTCGGTCAATTTGGTCTCGTCGGATTCGTATTGGCTTTTGGCTCGCTGCTGGTGCCGGTACTGTGGACATTCGCACGACTACGGCCGGAGCGGGTTTCGCGGCTGCAGCCCGCAGTACCGTTGATCGTCATCGTCCTCATGGCTGTCGCTGATGCCTTTCTCAATTCGTTTCTCTTCTATCCGGCAATAATGGCCGCAGGCGCGCTCGGCACGAATGGCGGACGCGGCGTGCAACCGACTTCTTGTTAGGATGACTATCTGGCTCGGCTATCTCATTCCGGAATTCGCCCGCCAAACCATGCGATGGGCTACGCGGGTTCGGGCTTCGACCATTCTTCGTGTATCGTCATGCTCGACTGTATTCCGCCGCGGCTTACTTCCTCCATGAATCCACCGACTAAACTTCCGGTCACAATCTTCACTGGCTTTCTCGGCAGCGGTAAAACCACGCTGCTCAACCGCATACTCGCGGATGCTTCGTTCGCCGACAGCGCGGTCATCATCAACGAGTTCGGCGCCATCAGCATCGATCACCTGTTGGTGGCGATGCCGCGCGAGAACATGTACGTGCTGGAAAGCGGTTGCGTGTGCTGCACGGTGCAGGGCGAGCTGGTCGGGACGCTGGTCGATCTGCTGGCTCAGCGCGGTGCGGGCGGCGTGCCGGCGTTCCGCCGCGTGCTGGTCGAGACGACGGGCCTCGCCGACCCGATTCCGATCCTCGAAGTGCTCGCCGCGCATCCCGACATTCCAAAATACTATGCCCTGCATTCGGTTGTAACGCTGGTCGACAGCGTCAACGCGCTGGACCAACTGCAGGAGTTTCACGAGTCGCGGCGCCAGGTGGCGGTGGCCGATCGCCTGCTCGTCAGTAAGACGGACCTCGCTGACGCGGACATGCAAGCGGCACTTGCCGAGAAACTGGACGAACTCAATACGGATGCGCCGCGCGTCAACGTGGATCCGCGCGGCGCCGATCCCCGCATTCTGTTCGGCATCGAATATTTCGACGTCGCGCACGGGCGCGGCGACGTCAACGATTGGCTCCGCGAGGGCGCATACGCGCGCACGCGCGGCGGGTTCGTGGCGCATACCGGCGACGTGCGGAGTTTTTCGCTGCGCGTCGAGGCGCCCGTTACGCGCGCTGGCCTCGTGTTGTGGCTGGATCTGCTCGCGGGGCTTAAAGGGCGCGGCCTGTTGCGCGTCAAGGGCGTCTTCAACGTCGAGGGCGAACCAGTCGCCGTGCACGCTGTGCAACGCATCGTCCACGAGCCGGTGCCGCTGCCCGCGTGGCCGGACGCCGAGCGCGCGTCGCGCATCGTGTTCATTACGCGTGGCATCGAGCGGGCTGAAATCGAAAAGACCCTGGAAGTGCTTGGATATGTTCCGCCGCAAACGAATAACAAGCAGCTCGATCCCGAGGCGTATGCGCGCTTTGTCGCGGCAGTCGGAAAATTTCACTGATAGACTTGCAGCACACTTAATCAACGGAACATAAACCATGCAACCTGCAGAAACCGCCGTCGTCACCGGCGCGAGCTCCGGCATTGGCGAAGCGTGCGCGCGCAGTCTGCTCGACCGCGGTCTCAGTGTCGTAACTCTCCAGCGTTCGCCGCCGCGGCTCAAGCATCCGCATCTGCATTTCCGCCCGATCGATCTTGCCGGCTTGGCGGCGACCAAGGCGCTCGCGCGCGAGCTCGCGGCGGAATTTCCCGTGCGCTACCTCGTCAACAACGCGGGCGCGAACCGGCCGGCGCT
>JBDSSV010000487.1:0-9132 GCA_039928535.1 Burkholderiales bacterium | reverse complement strand
GCGACTATCTCAAGAGCCAGAAAGGGATACTCGTGCTGGCCGGTGCTACGCAGACCGACGACGGCGCGACGGCCTTGGGCAGCCTGTTCGTCGTCAACGTGAAAACCCGCGCCGAGGCAAAGGCTTTTTCGGATGGCGATCCGTTCACCCAGACCGGTGTGTTTGCGAACGTTACGATCACGCGCATGAACAAAGGCCAGTGGAATCCGGAGGCGGCGGAGGGCGCGTAATCAATAGTTGCCAAGGCGCAAGCGATAAAAAAGCCCCTCGCGGGGCTTTTTTTATTGCAGGAAGCGACATAAGCCGCAATCATACACAGAGCGGTTTATCTACGCTGCGAACTGCGAACCGCAAACTGCAAACTGCAAACTGCAAACTGCAAAAGCGCATGCGTCAAGCCTGCTCGATTTTTTCGCCGCCCAGCAATTTGACCAGATCGTTGAGGAGCAGCGACAGCTCGCCGGTCATCAGCGCGAAATCGAGATCGAACTGCTCGTCTTTGTCCTCCGCGCCGCCAACGTCGCGCGTCAGCACATTCAGCAGCGTAATGCGCTTGATCTGCAGGTTTTCGGTCAGCACGAACGAGATCTTGTCTTTCCAGGTCATGCCCAGGCGGGTGGCCGTCTTGCCGGCGCCGATATGCGTCTGAATATCCGCGCCGGTGAGACCGTGGCGCACGTAGCGCACAGTGGCCTTGTTGGCATCGCCGGCGCGCAGCTCGAGATCCTGATCGATCGTAAAATCCGGCGAGATGGCGCCTTTGGCGAGCCAGCCCGTCATCGCGGTGGCGGGTGATATCTGCGTGTCCAACCGTTTGGCGGGAAAATCGCTGCCTGATTTGCGCAGGGTTTCGAGCAGGCGTGCGGCTTTGGTCTCCGCGACGGTATCGACGACAAACCAGCGGTTGGCGGGATCGATCCACGCGCCGGTCGTCTGGCGGCGCGCCAGCGCGCGCGGCAGCAGCTCGTCGAGCACGCGTTCCTTGATTTCGCGCATCTGCTTGCGGCCGATGCTATGGCCTTGTTTAACCGCGAGTTCGGCCGCGCGTTCGGCCGCGATTTGACGAATTACGCTGGCCGGCAGGATTTTCTGCTCGGTTCCGAGTGTCAACAGCCAGTGGCCGTGCAGCGTATGCAGGTAAGGGTCGCCGGGCTGGCGCGGCAGCCAGCCGTGGCTTTCTATTTCGAAGCTGTTGCACGGTTGCAGTGCGCGCGCAGCCAGCAATTTTTCAAGCACGCGGGCCTCGACGCTCCATTTGGGGTCGAGACGGTAGACAAGCAGGTTTTTGAAGCGCATGAACTCGGAGAAAAAAAGGACGCAGTATACTAGAGCCCTTCGGTTCGCAGTCGGTCCCGGCTAACGGGAACCCGTGCAGGGCCTGAGCAGAGAAACATGCAAAACGTCATTGTGAATAAAACCAAGGGGAAGAAGCGCGTGGGCGCCGCCGCCATGCCCGCGCAGCACCGGTTCCTGACCGAGCTCGTCACCGAGCGCCGGCCAGTCGCCATTTTTCTGGTCAACGGGCTCAAGCTCGAAGGCACGATTGTGTCGTTCGACGACTACGCGATCCTGCTCGAGGGCGAATTGTCGGACCACGTCTATAAGCACGCGATTTCGACCATACAGCCGTTGACAAAATTTGCAGCCAGGAAAGAGCGGACGGCAAAAGGGCCCATGATGCGCGCCACGCCGTCGACGCGCGAGGCCCCGCAATATGCGGCGGTCGACGCCGTGGAACGCAAACCGCGCCAACCGACCATCGTGGTCCGGCCCAGACGCCGCATCGTCAAGGCAACCGCCGACGACAGCTGAGCGCGCCGGCGCGGCGTGCCGACTGGACGCCAGCCCTGTTCGTGATGTGGATATAGCAGTGCGCGGTTGAAATCCGCCACCGAGCGCCGTTTGCCGGTGTCGCGCCGGCTGACGCAATCCTCCATCTGCGCAGGCAGTTAGCGCCGCGCGCCGCACGCATACTTGAATCCCGCCTGTTCGACCGCACATTCCTATTCAACTGGAATGCGTAAAAACTACGGCGGCGCTCTGCCGCGGGAAAGCGGTCTCAAATGGATGAGCGGGTGCATGTGGTCTGCCAGCACTGCAACACGACGAATCGCGTGTTGCGCGCGCGGCTGGACGGCGGGGCCAAGTGTGGAAGTTGCGGGCAGCCGCTGCTGGCCAAAGCCCCGTTCGAGCTGACGGCGGCGGGATTCGATCGCCATGTCGGCGCGAATGAATTGCCTTTGGTGGTGGATTTCTGGGCGCCGTGGTGCGGCCCGTGCCGGGCGATGGCGCCCGCATACGAACAGGCGGCTGCGCAACTCGCGCCGGGCGTGCGCCTTGCCAAGCTCAATACCGAAGCGGAGCCCGGCATTGCGTCGCGCTTCGGCATACGCGGCATTCCGACGCTGATCGCATTCAAAGGCGGGCGCGAAGTCGCGCGGCAGTCGGGCGCGCTGGATGCGCCGGCGTTGGTAGGCTGGATCAGAAGCAACGTGTAGCGGTATTCCGCAAGCAAACACTGGATATTTCGGACGATAGCTATGTCATCACGTAACGCAACGAGCTTGATGTGGGCCGATGCCTGCGAATTACTCGACCAGGCCGACCGCATGCACCGGCAGTTTTTCCGGCTGGGGGCGTCCGGCCGTACCCGCGCCGTGTGGGAACCCCCGGTGGATGTGTTCGAAGACGAGCGCGACATCATCATCATCGTCGCTTTGCCGGGCGTATCCGAGGACAGCGTGGAAATCACTGTCGAGGCGGGCTTGCTGGTATTGCGCGCGGAGAGACGTATTCCGTTTGCCGGCGCGCGCGGTGCAGTGCGCAGACTCGAAATTCCCTACGGTCATTTCGAGCGGCGTATTCAGTTGGCGAATGTGCGTCTCGAAGCCGGGACGCGGGAGTTCAGAGATGGTTGTCTCATTTTGAGGCTGAGGAAGGCGGAAGCACTATGAACGAAGACATCGTGGCAAACATCACTCCGGTCAGCGCCGATGCGGGCGTGCACGCTGCGCCAGGCGCGGCGGGCGATACGTCGCAGCGCCAAGAGGCAGCGCGTCCGCTGCCCGACGACGCGCTCATCATCGTGCCGGTGCGCAAGGCCGTATTGTTTCCCGGCGTGGTGTTTCCGCTGACGGTGGAACGCGAACGCTCGCGCGCGGCAGCGCAGGAAGCCGCGCGCCTCGAGCGCCCGCTCGGCGTCTTGCTGCAATCGAAACCCGACGTCGACGCGCCGGGCCCGGATGACCTGCACTGGGTCGGCACCACCGCGAATGTCGTGCGTTACATCACGTCGCCCGATGGTTCGCACTACGTCATCTGCCAGGGCGTGAAACGTTTTCGCGTTTTGCAGTTCCTCGACGGCTACCCGTTCACGGTCGCGCGCGTGGAATACTTCGAGCAGCCGGAGCAGGTCGACACCGAGGTCGAGGGGCGCGCGCACAGTTTGAAACAACGAGCGCTCGAAATATTGCAGCTCCTGCCGCAAGTGCCCGATGAAATGGTCACGGCGCTCAAAGGCGTCGATAATCCCGCGCGGCTGGCGGATTTCATCGCCGGCCTGATGGACATCAGCGCCGATGAAAAGCAGAAGCTGCTCGAGACATTCGACGTCAGGACGCGGCTCGACAAGTTGCTGGAGCTCCTCACGCACCGCATCGAAGTACTGAAGGTGTCGCGCGATATCGACGAGCGCACGCGCGAATCGATCGAAGGCCGCAACCGTGAGCATTTGCTGCGCGAGCAGATGCGCGCGATCCAGAAGGAGTTGGGCGAGGACGAGTCGGGCGCGGCGGAGATCGCCGAGCTCGATAAGGCCATCGCCGAAGCGAAAATGCCCGTGGACGTCGAGAAGCAGGCGCGCAAGGAATTAAAGCGTCTGCAGCGGATGCCCGAAGGGGCCGGCGAGTACTCGATGATCCGCAGCTATCTCGATTGGCTGATCGAGCTGCCGTGGGCGGCCGATGCCGAGACCGCGATCGATATCGTGGAAGCACGGCGCATCCTCGACGAAGACCACTACGGGCTCGAGAAGATCAAGAAGCGCATTCTCGAGTACCTTGCGGTGCGTAAATTGAACCCGTCGGGCAAGAGCCCGATCCTGTGCTTTGCCGGCCCGCCCGGTGTGGGCAAGACCTCGCTCGGCCAGAGCATAGCGAAGGCGACCGGGCGCAAGTTCGTGCGCGTGAGCCTGGGCGGCGTACACGACGAGGCGGAATTGCGCGGCCACCGGCGCACCTATATGGGCGCGCTGCCGGGCAACGTTATCCAGAATTTGCGCAAGGTGGAGACGCGCAACTGCGTCATGATGCTCGACGAAGTCGACAAGCTCGGCGCGGGCGGCTTTCACGGCGACCCGTCGTCGGCATTGCTCGAAGTGCTCGACCCCGAGCAGAACTCGACGTTCCGCGACAACTATCTCGCGGTGCCGTTCGACCTGTCCGGCATCATGTTCATCTGCACCGCCAATGTGCTAGACACGATACCGGGGCCGTTGCGCGACCGCATGGAGATTATCCAGCTGCCGGGTTACACGGCGCAGGAGAAACTGCAGATTGCGCGGCGCTATCTGGTCGCGCGCCAGCTCACCGCGACCGGTTTGAAGCCGGAGCAGTGTGAAGTGAGCGATGAAGCCCTGATGGCGATCATCGAGGACTACACGCGCGAAGCGGGCGTGCGCAATCTCGAGCGCGAGATCGGCAAGGTGCTGCGCAACGTGGCAGTGCGCATCGCCGAAGGCAGCGCGCAGAACGTGAAAATAGCAACGCGCGATCTCGCTGTCATACTCGGACCGCGCAGGTTCGACGCGGAAATCGCGATGCACACCAGCGTGCCGGGCGTGGCGACTGGGCTCGCGTGGACGCCGGTGGGCGGCGACATCCTGTTCATCGAGGCGACGCGCATGCCCGGCGCCGGCAAGCTGATATTGACCGGCCAGCTCGGCGACGTGATGAAGGAAAGCGCGCAGGCAGCGTTGTCCTTGATCAAGGCGCGCGCGCAGCAGCTCGGCATCGCGCAGGAGGTGCTCGACAAGTCGGACATTCACGTGCACGTGCCGGCGGGTGCCACGCCGAAGGACGGCCCGAGCGCGGGCGTGTCGATGTTCACCGCGCTGGCCTCACTGCTGACCGGGCGGCCGGTGCGCGCGGATGTCGCGATGACGGGCGAAATCAGCCTGCGCGGCCTCGTGATGCCGATCGGCGGCGTCAAGGAGAAGGTGCTGGCGGCGTTGCGTGCCGGTATCAAGACGGTGCTGCTGCCGGCGCGCAACCAGCGCGACCTGGAAGAAATTCCCGCAGAAGCGCGCGAGAAGCTCAGGTTCGTGTGGTGCGAGCAGGTCGACGATGTATTGGCGGCGGCGCTGTCGGAGGGGGCGGTAGAAGAGCCGGCGATCGTTTAACGCCGCTAATCCGGCTGCCAGCGCAAATCGAGGGTCAACGGGTACGCTGGATTGTGCGGTTGCGGTTCCAGCATGAGCGGCCCCGGCGTATGGCCGTGGTCCCAGAAGCGCGCGATGCGGCGCGCTTCTGCTTCGTTCGCGTTGACCGGAAACGTTGCGTAGTTACGCCCGCCGGGATGCGCCACGTGATAAGTGCAGCCGCCGATGCTGCGCTGGCTCCACGTATCCACGAGGTCGAACACTAGCGGGGCCTGCACGCCTATGGTCGGATGCAACGCGGAGGGCGGCGCCCACGCGCGGTAGCGCAGGCCGGCAACTGCTTCGCCTGGCACGCCGGTCGCATGCAGCGGCAGCGCGCGGCGGTTGCAGGCGATCGCATAACGCGTGCCGGTGAGCCCGCTGACCTTGACCTGCAGGCGCTCGACCGATGAGTCGACGTAACGCGCGGTGGCGCCGACGCTGACTTCTTCTCCCAGCACGTTCCACGGCTCTATCGCCTGCCGCAGCTCGAGCTGGATGGCGTCGTAGTTGACCGTGCCGTATCGCGGGAAGCGGAATTCGATGAAAGACGCGAACCATGCGGCGTCGAATGCGTAGCCGGCCGCGTTGAGATCGTGCACCACGTCGCGCATGTCGGCGGCGATGAAATGCGGCAGCATGAAGCGGTCGTGCAATTGCGTGCCCCAGCGGATGAGCGTGCCCTGATAAGGTGTCTTCCAGAAGCGCGCGAGCAGCGCGCGCAGCAGCAGCATCTGCGCGAGGCTCATCTGCGCGTGCGGCGGCATTTCGAACGCGCGGAACTCGAGCAGGCCGAGGCGGCCGGTCGCGGTATCGGGCGAGTAGAGCTTGTCGATGCAGAATTCCGCGCGGTGGGTGTTGCCGGTGAGATCGACCAGCAGGTTGCGCAGCAGGCGGTCAACGAGCCACGGCGTCAGCGCTTCCTTGCCCGTTTGGTGGCGTTGCGACATCTGCTGGAACGCGATTTCAAGTTCGTAGAGGTTGTCGTCGCGCGCTTCGTCGACGCGTGGCGCCTGGCTGGTCGGGCCGACGAATTGTCCCGCGAACAAGTACGACAGCGCGGGATGGTTCTGCCAGTAGGCGACCAGGCTGCGCAGCAGATCGGGCCGGCGCAGCAGCGGGCTGTCGGCCGGCGTCGCGCCGCCCAGCGTGACGTGGTTGCCGCCGCCGGTGCCGGTGTGGCGGCCGTCGAGCATGAATTTCTCGGTGGCCAGCCGCGTGGCGCGTGCATCTGCATAGAGCGACGTCGTGTTGGCGACGAGTTCGTCCCACGTCGCCACCGGATGCACATTGACTTCGATCACGCCGGGGTCAGGCGTTACCCGCAGCACGTTCATGCGCACGTCCGCCGGCGGCTCATAGCCTTCGATGCGCAGCGCCAGCTTGAGCGCATCCGCGCTCGCTTCGACCGCCGCGACCAGCGCGAGGTAGTCCTCGATCAGGCGTAACGGCGGCATGTACACATAGAGGATGCCCGCGCGCGGCTCGACGCATAAGGCGGTGCGCACGATTTCAGCTGGCGTCGGCGCAGGTGTTGGTGTGAGCAGGTCACGCGCGGCTGGCGGCGGACTTGCGGTGTCGAGCGTATCCAGCGGTGCGAACGGATCGCGCGCGACATCTTCCTTGTCCTCTTCCTTCTCCTTGTACTCAGGCAGGCTGCCGAGCGGCAGCCGGTAACCGAGCGGCGAATCGCCGGGCAGGGCGAACAGATGCCGGCGCCGCAGCGGCCACAAACTGCTTTCCCACCGCCAGCCGCCTTTTTTTCGCTTTGCCTGCTTCGCGCCGCGTAGCGGCAGCACGTAGCCCACCTCTGCGCCCAGGCCGCGCCGCAACTGCGCGGCGAGGCGCACGCGTTCAGCCGCGTCCGTCAGATCCGCTTGCAGCGGATCGACATTGTCCGGCAGCGCGCTTTCCTGATCGAGCGCGCGCACGGGATCTTCATGAGCCGGTATCACGAACGCGGGCGCAAAACCGAGCTGCTGCGCAATGCGGTCGATCAGTCGCCGTGCTTCTGCGCTGCCGTGCTTCGTATGCGCTGCAGCGGTCAGTTGCGGATTGCGCCAGACCGGCTTGTTATCCTTGCGCCAATAGATGCCGAGCGCCCAGCGCGGGAGCGGCTCGCCCGGATACCATTTGCCCTGGCCGAAATGCGCCAGCGCGCCGGGCGCGATCCGCTGCTGCAGCCGCCCGTGCAACGCATGCGCAAGTTCGAGCTTCGCTGGCGACAGCGCGGTGTAGTTCCACTCCGGGCCTTCCATGTCATCGGCAGCGACAAACGTCGGCTCGCCGCCCTGCGTCAGCCGTACGTCGCCGGCCGCGAGCTCGGCATCGACTTTTTTGCCGAGGGCGTCGATCGCCTGCCATTGCTGGTCCGTGTATGGCCTGGTCACGCGCGGGTCTTCGCGCACGCGCGTGACAGTCATCGCGAAGCTGAAATCGGTGGTGCCCGGATCGCCGAGGATGCTGCCGGTGACCGGCGCGGCACTGCCGGGCGAGGCAGTGCATGCGAGAGGGATGTGGCCTTCGCCGGCGAGCAGACCGGAGGTCGGGTCGAGGCCGATCCAGCCCGCGCCCGGTACGTAGGCTTCAGCCCACGCGTGCAGGTCGGTGAAATCGCGCTCGGGCCCCGACGGCCCGTCCAGCGATTTGACGTCGGCGGTCAGTTGGATCAGATAGCCCGACACGAAGCGCGCGGCGAGACCGCAGTGGCGCAGGATCTGCACCATCAGCCAGCCGCTGTCGCGGCACGAGCCGCTTTTTTGGCCGAGCGTCTGCTCGCATGTCTGCACGCCGGGCTCCATGCGCACCAGATATTTGATGTCGTGCTGCAGACTGCGGTTGACCGCCATCAGGAAATCGACGGTCAGCATGCCCGGCTTGAGCTCGCGCGCACGCAGATCCGCGATCCATTGTTCGAGCTGCGGGCCCTGCTCGTCGATGGCGAGAAACGGCGTCAGGTCCTGCGCGAGTTGCGGCGTGTACTGGAACGGGAATTTCTCGGCGTAGCTCTCGACGAAGAAGTCGAACGGGTTGATCACCGTCATGTCGGCGACGAGGTCGACCGTCATCTCGAATTCACGCGTCGGCTCCGGAAACACGTAGCGCGCGATGAAATTGCCGTAGACGTCCTGCTGCCAGTTGACGAACTGCTTGACGGGCTTGACGGTCAGCGAATAGGAAAGTATCGGCGTGCGGCAGTGCGGCGCGGGGCGCAGCCGCACTTCATGCGGTGACAGCGTGACCGGCCGGTCGTAGCGGTAGCGCGTCTGATGATTGAGCGCGACGTGGATGCTCACGCCGCGGTTCCACGCTGCGCGCGGACGCGGCTAGCCGGCATCATCCCATTGCGGGTTGGGGATCTGCGCGAACACGCGCTTCAGGCCCTCGCCCCATTGATTGTGGATCATGTTGAAGTAAGCGTCCGACTCGTCGATGCGCCGCACGATGCCGGGCTTCAGGCTGTTGTTGTGATAGACCACCATATCGATCGGCAGGCCGACCGAGATATTGCTGCTCATGGTCGAATCGAACGAGACCAGCACGCACTTGGCGGCGTCGAGCAGCGTGGTGTGGCGATTCACCACGCGGTCGATCACCGGCTTGCCATACTTGCTTTCCCCGATCTGGAAGTACGGCGTTTCCGGCGTTGCTTCGATGAAATTGCCTTCGCTGTAGACGCGGAACAACCGCGGCGGCTCGCCACGGATCTGCCCGCC
>JBDSSV010000486.1:0-3831 GCA_039928535.1 Burkholderiales bacterium | reverse complement strand
GATACAGGTCCTGCAGATGACGATCGCCGCCGTACTCGCCGTGCTTGCCTTCGTCGGCGATATCCAGCCATGGATGCTGGTGCTCGCGTCGCTGCTGGCCGGCACCACGAGCGCCGTCGAGATGCCGGTGCGCCAGGCGTTCACGCCGGACATCGTGCACGACCGTGCGCTGCTGCAGAATGCGATCGCGCTCAATTCGGTGACATTCAATACCGCGCGCCTGGTAGGCCCTGCAGTTGCCGGTGTCGTGCTGGCGTGGGTGGGCGAAGCGGCATGCTTCGCTGTTAACGCGCTGTCCTATATTGCGACGATCTACACCCTGCTGGCGATACACCCGACGCCGCGCCCCAAGGACGCGGTGAAGACGTCCATCGGCGAGGGCGTGCGCTATGTGCGGCAGTTCGCGCCTGCGCGCTGGCTCATCATCACCGTCATCATCGGGAGCTTTTGTCTCGCGCCTTATATGACGTTCATGCCCGTTTACGCCAAAGACATATTGAAGGGCGGGCCGGATACGCTGGGCGCGTTGATGGCGTCGTCCGGCTTTGGCGCCCTGATGGCGGCGCTCTATCTCGCCAACCGCAAAGGGCTGCTTGGCCTCGGCGACCGCGTGGTGGCGGGCTGCTTTGCGACGGCATTCGCCGCCGCCGCATTCGCTTACAACCACGTCTTCTGGATTGCGTTGCCGCTGCTCGTCGTGTCCGGCTGCGGCACCATCATCGTCATCACGTCATGCAACATCCTGCTGCAGTCGCTGGTGCCCGACAATTTGCGCGGGCAGGTGATGGCGCTCTACAGCATGGCGTTCATCGGTGTGATGCCGATCGCGAGCCTGCTCATAGGCGGCATCGCGCATGTCGTCGGCGTGCAGCCGGTATTCGTAGTGTCCGGAGTTGCGTTTGCCGCGCTGGGCTACAGCCTTAAGCTGAGAATGCCAGCGCTGCGGGAAGCGGCGCATCCGATATTGATCGAGAAGGGCTTGTTGCACGCGCAGACGGAATGACGTTATAAACGATGCGGCGGCCGCTGTGGACCGCACATGAGGGGTGACTTGCAAACTACATCGTTGGGGATGATCGCGTGCGTGCTCGGCTGTGGACTCGCGTGCGCCGTCAGCGCGCAATCCTATCCGACGAAACCCGTGCGTCTCATCGTTGGCTCGTCGCCGGGCGGCGGCGGCGACACATTCGCGCGCGTCGCGGCGCAGGGCCTGACCCATGTCATTGGCCAGCAGATCATCATTGACAATCGCGCGGGCGCGAGCGGCAACATCGGCGCCGATCTCGTCGCGAAAGCGCCGCCCGACGGCTATACGCTGCTGTTTGTCTTTACGGGCCACGTGTTGAATCCGGGCCTCCATTCGAAGCTGCCGTTCGATACCGTGCGCGATTTTGCGCCGGTCTCGCTGCTCGCGACCAACGAGAGCGTCCTCGTCGTGCATCCTTCCGTGCCCGCGAAATCGCTGACGGAACTCATCGCGCTCGTCAAAAATAATCCGGGCAAATACTCGATGGGCGCACTGACGAGCAGCGCGCAGCATCTCGGGACGGAGCTCTTCAGGCTGAAGGCCGGCATCGATTTTCTGTTTATTCCGTACAAAGGCAACGGTCCCGCGCTGACCGATCTGCTCGGCGGCCAGATCAACATGGCGTTCAACACCGTCGCAATTACGCTGCCGCTGGTGCAGGCCGGGAAACTGCGCGCGCTGGCGGTGGCGGGCGAGCGTCGCTCGAAGCTCGTGCCGGATTTGCCGACGATGAGCGAAGCGGGGCTGCCGGGATTCTCGTTTTTCGGCTGGTACGGCATCGTCGCGCCGGCGCGCACGCCCGATGCGATAGTCAGGCGTTTGCATCAGGGACTGGTGCAGGCGATGAAGTCGCCGGACATCGTCGAGCGCGTAGCGGCAATGGGCAACGAGCCGGTCGGCAGCACGCCCGCCGAATTCGACAAATTCATCCGAGACGAGATTCCAAAGTGGGCGAAGGTAATCAAGGAAGCGAAGATATCGCTGGGGCCCTAGTGGCAGCCGAAAGGAAGCAATAATTTTTGCGCCAACGGCATACAATTGGGGCAGAAACTTTCGAGGAGGAGAAAAAATGATCGCAAGAACCCTGGCGCTCGCATGCGCCATTGCGGCGTTGACCAGTGCAACTGTACGCGCTGCCGATACCTATCCTTCGAAGCCGGTCAGGATCATCGTTCCATTTGCACCGGGGGGCGGCGTCGACCTGACTGCGCGCATACTTGCGCACAACCTGACTGAACGCGTGGGCCAGTCCTTCATCGTCGACAACCGCACTGGCGCGAGCGGCATTATCGGCGTCGAGTATGTTGCGAAGTCCGCGCCGGACGGCTACACGCTGCTCGTCGGTTCGCAGACCACCCAGGCGGTGGTGCCGGCGATGTACGGGAAGCTCAACTATGATACTGCGCGCGATTTCATCGGCATCACCGAGATCGCGGTGTCGCCGCTGTTGATTGTCGTGCATCCGTCATTGCCGGTGAAAACGGTCAAGGACCTGATCGCGCTCGCCAAGGCACGCCCCGGTCAACTGACGTTTGGCGCGGCGTCCGGCGGCACGCCGCATATGGCGGGCGAACTCTTCAAGCTGGTGGCGCACGTGGATCTGCTGTTCGTCCCCTATAAAGGCGAAGGCCCGGCCATCGCCGACGCCATGGGCGGACAGATCTCGATGGTGTTTGCGAATTTGCCGGTCGCGCTGCCGCAGGCGCAGAGTGGCCGGTTGCGCGCGCTCGCAGTGACGAGCGTGCAGCGCGTAGCGAGCGCGCCCGATATTCCGACCGCCGGCGAATCCGGCCTGCCGGGCTACGAAGCGAATACATGGTTCGGTTTCTTCGCGCCCGCGGGCACGCCGCGCGAGATCATTACGAAATTGAATGCCGATGCGAAAGCCGCATTGAGCAGCGCCGATGTCAAGGAGCGCATGGCGGGGCAGGGCCTCTTCGTCGTTGCGAATACGCCCGAGCAGTTCGCGGATCTCCTGAAGGCGGAAATTCCGAAGTGGGCGAAAATCGTGAAAGCCGCGGGCATCAAGCCGCAGTAACGCGCATGACACGTTGGGCGACAGCTTCATCGCGCATCGCATGCGTTGCTGCCCGTTTTATTGCCTGAATAGCATCCACCAGAGACCGATACCATGGCACAGCTGCCCGTAGATCCGAACGAAGTACTCATGACCGGCGAGAACTCCTTCATCCGGCTCAGCGCGGATGGCGGCAAGACGCACACGTCGCGCGTTAGCCACTGGCGCGTGCTCTGGTGTCCCGCGGGCACGGGCCTCGCAATGTTCATGCAGTCGCCGCTGATCGATAATCGCGTGCGGATTTACAGCGACAACATGGCAGTGGCGCGCTGGCTTCAGCGCAACATCGAGACGATGCTGTATCCGGCATTCGCAGACACTGCGTTGCCGGTGTCGGCTGCACAGTTCTCACGCTCCGGTGAGCCGCACTCCGCCTGCATGGAAACGGTCGATTCGGCAGCGGACAGCATCGTGCTGACCTGGCACGACTGCATCGAGCCTTTCGTGCTGACGATGGCGCCGGGCATGGGCAATCGTCCGTTCGGCGTATTCAGCACGTTTTTCCCCGCGAAGTCCGCGCAGATCGAGATGAACGGCCAGTTGGCGCCCCACCCGACATGGCTCGAGATGCGAGGGGATAGACAGTCGTCGAGTGCGTGTCTGGCGTGGTCGGAGACGTGGGTCAAGCCACGGTGAACCATTACGCGCACACCGCTATTCTTATTCCCGGCGGCAGCCCGGCGGCTGGTTGCGCCAGCGCGGCCAAAAGAAAGTAACCCAAGAAAAG
>JBDSSV010000485.1:0-3147 GCA_039928535.1 Burkholderiales bacterium | reverse complement strand
TGTATCTGGATCGCGCATCGCTCGCCAAGAATTACGACCTGTTGCGCGACAAGGTGTTGTCGAAGAGCGGCAGCTATATCGCGAGCATCGTGCAGGAAGGCGCGCCGGAGCTTCGCAAGGACGGGCTCATGTACGTGACCACGCAGGCCGCGGTGAAAGTGCGCGAAGTGCAGAAATCGCTCAACCAGATGTCGCGTGACGAACGCATCGAATTCATCCGCAATAACGGCGATCCGAAGATTTCGGTGGCGATCAGCGTGCGCGGCGAAAGCGATGCCGCTGTCGCGCAAAATTCGCCGGTCGCCGGCAACCTGCTCAAGGAACGCATCAAATCGTTCGGCTTCCGCATCTGGTCCGACGATGCGCCGGCAGTCGCGCCGGGCAAGGGCGCGGATTTCGCCGTGATTGGCGAGGCGCGGCTGAAGAAACTCTCGGCACGGCTCGAAGCCTCGGGCATCACGATCAACAAATTCATGCTGACGTCGTGGACAGTAAAGTGCGTCGACAAGCAAAGCGGCGAGGAAATCTATCACAACAACAAGCTGCCGACCGCCGCCGGGTCGTGGGCGACGGAGGAGCAGGCGCTCGCCGCTATCGGCGGCAAGATCGCGGACGAATTCTCGCGCGACTTTTTCATGCGGCATTTCAACGCGAGCGGACAGAAAGTCGCGCTCAGGATAGAAGGCTTGCCAGATAAAAGCGTGGAAGCCAGCATTGCGCGCGAGTTGGTCGGGCTGCAGGCGGTGATAGGCGTCGCACGCCGCGCGGGAGCGCCGGCGATTTACGATCTCCAGCTGTCCGGCGGCACCGGCCCGCTCGCCGATCTCGTCGCGAATACCCTGCTGAAGCCGTTAAACGCCAAGCTGGGACAGGCCTGCTTCAACCTCGGCGCGACCAGCGGCGAACAGATCTCGGTAACGTTCGAACCGGCCTGCAGCGACAAGGCGGTGCTCGCGCGCCTCGACAGCTATCCGCCCGCCTCGCTCTATGCGGCGCCGCCCGCGCGGCAGAAGCTCATCCTGCACGATCCCGAGGCGATCAAAAAGCTGACGATCTAGCCGTGCGCGCCGCGGTCAGGCGCTGGCGAAGGAAACGATCTCGGCGTCTTTGGCAGTCGATGTGTGGCCGAGACTGATGACGCCGCGGCCGCGCAGCATGATCTGCTCGCGTTTCAGCAGGATTTCGGCATCGTCGCCGAGCGTTACGTAAGTGCCGTTGGTGCTCTGGTCGATTAAGAAAAACTGGTCGCGCCGGCACTCGATTTTGCAATGCACGCGCGACGCCATTTTGTCCGGCACGACCAGCTCGTTGCCGGCATCGCGCCCGAGCGACGCCGATTTTTTCTGCGCGCCCAGCTCGAGCGTCAGCGCGCCGCAAGTCAGGGTCAGTTGCGGCTGATGCGTGCGAGCCGGCGTGTCGCTCGCGGCGAGCGCCGTCAGGTCGCCGCTGTCGTGCCAGATGACTTCGAAGATGCGGATCTCGTCCTGTTTGCCCTTCACCTGCATGGCGTCGATTTCACGCGTCGCCGCTTTGAGCAGCGGCGCAAGACCGGCCACGGTCGGCCCGCTGGTGATGATCTGCCCGCCTTTCGCAAGCCCGGCCATGCGTGCGGCGGTGTTCACGGCGTCGCCGAAAAAATCACCGCTCTCTTCGATGGCCGGACCGAAATGAAAGCCGACGCGTATGGCGAGACGCACGTCATCTATCCGGGGCAGGGCCGCCACTCTATGCTGCATATCGCACGCCGCCTGCATGGCGGCGTCGGCGGACGGCAGCACCGCCATGACTTCGTCGCCAATAGTTTTGATGACGCGGCCATCGTGCAGGGCCGTCGATTTGCGCAGTTCGCCGAGGACGTTTTCGATCGCCGCCAGCGCGCGCTCATCGCCGAGCTTTTCGTACAGGCTCGTGCTGCCGCTGACGTCGGCAAACATGATTGCGCAATGCTGGGACGCCGTAGTCACAGCGGAGAATTATAACGTAGCGGCGGCGGCCGCTGCGCCCGCCGGTGTCAGGCCGCTTTGGCGATGTTCTTTTTCTTTACCTGTGCCGCTTTCGTATGCATAGCCGCATAGGCGGCGTGCGCCGCGGATTCTGCATCGCCGACGTGCACCGGCAGGCCCATGTCCGACAATACCGAGCCGAGCGCCGACAGGCATAGCATGACGTTGTCGGGACGGCACGAATAGCCCATCAGGCCGAAGCGCCAGATTTTGCCGGCAAGCGGGCCGAGCCCGGCGCCGATCTCGATTCCGAACTCGTTGAGCAGCGTCTTTCTTACCGCGGCTTCGTCGACACCTTCGGGACAACGCACGGCGTTCATCTGCGGGATCTGGTACTGCTCCTTGACGAGGAACTTGAGGCCCATCCCTTCCAGGCCGGCCTTCAATGCCAGGTGATGGCGATGGTGGCGCGCCCAGCAGTTCTCGATGCCTTCCTCGCGAATCAGCAGCAGCGCTTCGTGAAGCGCGAACAGCGAATTGGTCGGCGCGGTATGGTGATAGGTGCGCGTCGACGCGCCCCAGTAGCCGAGCAGCAGGTTCATGTCCATGAACCAGCTGTGGATCTTGTCTTTGCGCGTCTTGACGTCGGCGACCATGCGCTCGGAGAACGACACCGGCGACAGGCCCGGCGTGCAGGACAGGCATTTCTGGCTCGCGGAGTAAACCGCGTCTATGCCCCATTCATCGACCAGCACCGGCGTGCCGCCGAGTGAGGTTACGGCGTCGACGATTACCAGCGCGTTATGCTTATGCGCGATTTCAACCAATGTTTTGGCGTCCGACTGGCAGCCGGTCGACGTCTCCGCATGCACGAAGGCAAGGATGCGCGCGCCCGGATTCTTGCGGAACGCATCTTCGACTTTATGCGGATCAATCGGCGAACCCCATTCGTCTTCGACGACGATGGCGGTGCCGCCACAGCGCTCGACGTTTTCTATCATGCGTCCGCCGAACACGCCGTTGCGGCACACGACGACCTTGTCACCGGGCCGCACCAGATTGACGAAACAGAATTCCATGCCGACTGAGCCCGGACCCGAGATCGGGAACGTGAGCGGGTTCTTGGTCTGGTAGGCGTAGCGCAGCAGCGTTTTCAGCTCTTCCATCATCTCGACGAAAATCGGATCGAGATAGCCGATCGCCG
>JBDSSV010000484.1:0-2854 GCA_039928535.1 Burkholderiales bacterium | reverse complement strand
TCTTGTCCTCAGAGATGGCACGGTTTTCCATGGCACGTCGATCGGCGCGGCCGGATTATCGTCTGGCGAAGTCGTGTTCAACACTTCGATGACGGGCTATCAGGAAATACTGACCGATCCGTCGTATTGCCGCCAGATCGTCACGCTGACTTATCCGCATATCGGCAACACCGGCACCAATCCGCAAGACCTCGAGTCGGGCAAGGTCTTCGCCGCCGGGCTGGTGATCCGCGATCTCCCGCTGGTCGCCAGCAACTGGCGCAGTACGCAGGACCTGTCTGCGTACCTGCGCGAGCAAAACGTCGTTGCGATCGCCGACATCGATACGCGCAAGCTGACGCGCATCCTGCGCGAAAAAGGCGCGCAGGACGGCTGCGTGATGGCGGGAAAGATTGATGAGAAGGCTGCATTCGATGCGGCGCGCGCCTTTCCCGGACTGGCCGGCATGGATCTCGCCAAAGTCGCGAGCTGCACCAAGCCTTATGTGTGGACCGGGTCGACTTGGAAACTCGGCCAGGGATACGGCGAGCAGACGGCGCCCGCCTTCCATGTGGTCGCCTACGATTTCGGTGTCAAATACAATATTCTGCGCATGCTGGCGGCGCGCGGTTGCAAACTCACCGTACTACCCGCGCAAAGCGCGGCGCAGGACGCGCTGGCACTCAAGCCTGACGGAATTTTTCTCGCGAACGGTCCGGGCGATCCTGAGCCTTGCGACTATGCGGTACGCGCGATCAAGGAACTCGTCGCCACCGGCATACCGGTGTTCGGCATTTGCCTCGGCCATCAGCTGCTCGGTCTCGCAAGCGGCGCGAAAACACTCAAGATGAAATTCGGCCATCATGGCGCGAACCACCCAGTGCAGGACCTCGACAGCGGGCGCGTGATGATCACGAGCCAGAACCATGGTTTCGCGGTCGACCCCGCAACGCTGCCGGAAAATGTGCGCATCACGCATAAATCACTGTTCGACGGTACGCTGCAGGGATTTGCGCGCACCGACAAACCCGCGTTTTGCTTTCAGGGGCATCCCGAGGCGAGTGCGGGGCCGCACGACGTCGGCTACCTATTCGATCGATTCATAATGCTGATGGAAAAACAGAAAGCGGGAACCGCCAAGGACGCCAAGGAAACCGTTCAATGAAAAACCTTTGCGTCCTTTGCGCCCTTTGCGGTTAAAGATTTCATGCCAAAACGTACCGACATCAAAAGCATTCTGATCATCGGCGCCGGCCCGATCGTGATCGGTCAGGCGTGCGAGTTCGATTACTCCGGCGCGCAGGCGTGCAAGGCGCTGCGCGAGGAGGGCTATCGCGTGGTGCTGGTGAACTCGAATCCCGCGACGATCATGACCGATCCGAACATGGCGGATGCGACCTACATCGAGCCGGTGACCTGGCAGATGGTCGAGAAAGTCATCGCGATCGAGCGTCCCGACGCGCTGCTGCCGACCATGGGTGGACAGACGGCGCTTAATTGCGCGCTCGATCTCGCGAAGCACGGCGTGCTCGATAAGTACAACGTCGAAATGATAGGCGCGAAGAAAGAGGCCATCGACAAAGCCGAAGACCGCGAGAAGTTCAAGGCGGCGATGGCGAAGATCGGCCTGGCATCCGCGAAGTCGGCGATCGCGCACAGCCTCGAGGAAGCGCTGCAGGTGCAGGCCATGGTCGGCTTTCCGACCGTGATCCGGCCGTCATTTACGCTGGGCGGCGCGGGCGGCGGCATTGCCTACAACAAGGAAGAGTTTGTCGCCATCGTCGAACGCGGGCTCGACGCGAGCCCGACCAAGGAAGTGCTGATCGAAGAGTCGGTGCTCGGCTGGAAAGAGTACGAGATGGAGGTTGTGCGCGACAGCAAGGACAACTGCATCATCATCTGCTCGATTGAAAACCTCGACCCGATGGGCGTGCACACCGGCGACTCGATCACCGTCGCCCCGGCGCAGACGCTGACCGACAAGGAATACCAGATCATGCGCAACGCGTCGATCGCGTGCCTGCGCGAGATCGGCGTCGATACCGGCGGCTCCAACGTGCAATTTGCGATCAATCCCGATGATGGCCGCCTCCTCATCATCGAAATGAATCCGCGCGTATCGCGATCAAGCGCGCTTGCGTCAAAAGCGACCGGCTTTCCGATCGCCAAGATCGCGGCCAAGCTCGCGGTCGGCTACACGCTGGACGAATTGCGCAATGACATTACCGGGGGTGCTACGCCCGCGTCGTTCGAGCCGACCATCGATTACGTCGTCACCAAGGTGCCGCGTTTCGCATTCGAAAAATTCCCGCAGGCCAACGACCGCCTGACTACGCAGATGACGTCTGTCGGCGAGGTGATGGCGATCGGACGCACGTTCCAGGAGTCGCTGCAGAAGGCGCTGCGCGGGCTTGAAGTCGGCGCCGATGGCATGAATCAGAAGACGACCGACCGCGAGACGCTCGAAAAGGAGCTTGGCGAGCCGGGCCCCGAGCGCATCTGGTATGTGGGCGATGCGTTCGAGAACGGCTTTACGCTCGAAGAAGTATTTCAGCTCACGAAAATCGACCCATGGTTCCTCGTGCAGATCAAGGAAATAATCGACCTCGAAATGGAGCTCGACGATAAGAAGATCGCCGACCTTGACGCGGCGACGTTGCGCGGCCTGAAGCGCAAGGGTTTTTCGGACCGCCGCCTCGCCTATCTCATGAAATCGACCGAGACTGAGATGCGTGCGCACCGGCACGCGCTCGGCATCCGTCCGGTCTACAAGCGCGTTGACACCTGTGCGGCGGAGTTCGCGACCAACACCGCTTATATGTATTCGACCTACGAAGAAGAATGCGAATCGCAGCCCACCACCCGCAGGAAAATC
>JBDSSV010000483.1:0-5295 GCA_039928535.1 Burkholderiales bacterium | reverse complement strand
GTCGAAGGGCCCGTTTGCGGGAACGGCGCCCGGGTCCACGGATCGTAACTGCGCCTCTCGGTCCCCGTCTCCGCCCCAATAACAAACTCCTTTCGCCGAGAGCCGTGGACGATGTGCCAAAACTCGTGCCAGCCCGAAGGGTTGCAGCCAGAATCGGCGGCGCACCGCAGCGTGGAGCAGGGATCGGCGCAACGCGGAGCAGGGGCCCCGCGTGCGGGGATGCGACCGTGTAGCCGATCATGGCGCGTCATCGCCGATCCTTGCGCGTCTCCGGGGTCAGATCCCCAGAGGGGCCCCTCCTCCGCCCTGCGACGCGCCCATTCATGGGGATGCGACCGTGGAGATGTGCGTGAATCGTGTGGAATTGGTGCGCTTCCTGTCGCGCTGCGGGGTCGCATCCAAGCACACAGCGCTTGGAACCTGCTCCGCCCTCCACGCGACGCCGCGTTGCTCGTCTTGGCAATATGAATAACTATTGCCTTCACCGGGCGCCTTGCCCTCACCAATTCTGGCTGCAACGCACACGTGTTTGACTATGTTAGGCACTCTAAGCTCATTGGCGAAACCGCTGCTTGCCGGTAAACAGCAGGTAATGCTTGCCGGTCGCGCGGCCAAGCATGGTGATGTCGACTTTTTGCGCGACTTCATAGCCCATCTGCGTGAGCCCCGAGCGCGACACGAGAAACGGAATGCCCATCTGCGCGCATTTGATCACCATCTCGGAGGTCAGGCGGCCGGTGGTGTAGAAAATCTTGTCTCCCCCGGCTATGCCGTCGAGCCACATCTGTCCTGCAATTGCGTCGACCGCGTTATGGCGACCGACGTCCTCAACGAACATCACGATTTCAGCCCCCTTCGCAAGCGCGCAGCCGTGCACCGCGCCGGCCTGCTTGTAGACGGTCTCATGACGGCGCACGCTGTCGATCAGGCCGTAGAACGTCGCTTCGTTCAGCACGGCGTCCGCCGGCAGCCTGATAGATTCGATTTCATCCATCAGCGCGCCGAAGACCGTGCCCTGGCCGCAGCCGGTAGTGACGGTGCGCTTCTCCATGCGGCCGTCGAGATCGGCAATACCTGCGCGCGTGGTCACCGCGGCCGCATTGACATCCCAGTCGACCTGCACCGACACGATCTCTTCAATCCCGCCGACTAGCCGCTGGTTGCGCAGATAACCGATGGCCAGCGCTTCGGGTGCGGCGCCCAGCGTCATCAGGGTGACTATTTCGCGTTTGTCGACATACAGGGTCAGCGGATGCTCGCCGGCGATTTCGGTAGGTACGTTTTCGCCGCGCTCGTTGCGCGCCTCGACGGTGAACGTCAGCGGACGCGTGGCGTGCGTAATTTCAGGGCGATAGGGCTGGGTCATGTAGCGTGAGGCGTGAAGCGTGAGGCGTGAGGGGTAAAGGCTTTAAGTCTTTCCGCCTCACGCCTCACTCCTAACGCCTTACCCGCCTATGTATGACATTTCGACTTTGTGCAGCTTCACCGTCTGCGCCGTGCGAATTTCGGAATAGCGGTCATCGCGCTTGCGCCATACGTCCGCGATTGCCGCAGAGATATCATCGTCGGACGCGCCGCCGCGAAGCAGCGGCTTGAGCGCATGGCCGGCGGTGGCAAACAGGCAGGTAAAGAGGCTGCCTTCGGTCGACAGACGCGCGCGGGTGCAGTCGCGGCAAAACGCCTGCGTGACCGACGCAATGACCCCGATTTCGCCGCTGCCGTCGCGATAGCGCCAGCGTTCCGCGACTTCGCCGCGGTAATTGGGGTCGCATTGCTCGAGCGGTGCCTCCGCGTTGATCATGGCGACGATCTCTTTCGCGGTGACCACGTCGTCCATACGCCAGCCGTTGGTATGCCCGACGTCCATATACTCGATGAAACGCAGGATATGACCGCTGCCGCGAAAATGGCGCGCCATGGCGGCGACGCTGGCATCGTTGACGCCGCGCTTGACGACCATATTGATCTTGATTGGTGTGAGGCCTGCCGCCATTGCCGCGTCTATGCCTTCGAGCACGCGCGCGACCGGATAGTCGACGTCATTCATTTTCATGAACACGGCATCATCGAGCGAGTCGAGGCTGACGGTGATGCGATTGAGGCCGGCCGCCTTTAGTGCGCGCGCCTTTTTGGCGAGCAGGGAACCGTTGGTCGTCAGCGTCAGGTCGAGGCCCGGGATGGCCGCCAGCAGCTCGATCAGTTTTTCAAGATTGCGGCGCACCAGCGGCTCGCCGCCGGTGAGGCGGATTTTTTCGATGCCGTGGCGCGTGAAGATGCGCGCGAGCCGCGCGATCTCTTCGAACGTGAGGAGCTCCTTGTGCTCGAGGAACTGATAGTCCTTGCCGAACACTGCCTTCGGCATGCAATAGACGCAGCGGAAGTTGCAGCGGTCAGTCACCGATATGCGCAGGTCGCGCAGCGGCCGGCCCAAGCGATCGATGACCTGGGTGTTCGTGCCAGCAACTGGAAATGCCGGATGATTCAAAACGTTCCTTCGCGCACCGCGCTTTTTGCCTATTCATAGATATGGGGACGGATTATGGCAAAAGAACTCCCGTTACAGCAAGGAAAACACTATCGATAAATCAACCATTTGGCCCCCCATGTCCGATTGAATTCCCGCGCGCGCAGGCGCACAATCGCCAACCTATGGATGCGAGCAACCCGGCGCTCACCGTTTATCCGGTGGCAGTCATCATGGAATGCCGCACGCTGGCCGGCAACCGCTGGCAGACGGAGCAGTGGGAAGCGCACGCGATAGTGCCCGACGCGGCACCCGCGGGCGCTGGCGCGCAAACGATTTCGCGCGACGATAAACTCACGCGCGTCGTTCATCCGGGACATCAAATACGCTTGTTTCGCGATGAAGCCGAAGGCTATCTCTACAACATCATGTCGCCGGAACCCAAGGTCTTCGTGCTGTGGCGCATGCATGACGAGGACGCGCGGCCGGAGCGGATAACCGTCAGTTACCATGAAGGCGCGCGCTGGATGGACAGCGACGAGAAAGTGGACGGCGTGCCGCTGCCCGCGGAACTTGTGCCATGGATACGCGAGTTCGCGGCCCAGCACTACAAGCCCGAGCCGAAGAAGCAAAAACGCTACGCCAGCAACAAGGACAAAGGCCGCATGGGCCGCACCGATTGAGCGCATGGTAGATGACGAAAAAAAATCCGCCGGCGAGCCGTTTCTGTCGCGCTGGTCGCAGAAAAAGCAGCAGGCGCGCGAGCAGCCGCCGACAACACCGCTCGTCGAGCAAGCGGAGACCCCGCTGCCGGATCTGCCACCGGTGGAAGAGCTGACGACGCAATCGGATTTCAGCGTATTCATGCATCCGAAGGTCGACCCGGATCTGCGGCGCGCCGCGCTGAAGAAGCTGTTCAGCGACCCGCACTTCAATGTGATGGACGGGCTCGATACCTATATCGATGACTATTCGCAGCCCGATCCGCTGCCGCCCGGCATGCTCGCCGGTCTGCGGCAGGCGCAAAACATTCTGGCCTGGGCAAAGGAAACGAAGGAAGAAACGGCCGCGCGCTTTGCGCAGCCGCCCGTGCAAGATACGGCGCCGACTCCGGACGAGCGGGCTGCGCTCCCCGCGGACGTTGCCGCCGCACCCCCACACCCTGCCGTAGCGGCGGACAGCGAGCCGGCGACATCCGCACCGGCAGCAGCGGCACGGAAGTCGTAGCGCCGGCGAGGCGATTTGGATAGTATCGGCGCACATTAACCGCGGCGCCGCCCTTCAATAGCAAATTCATGACCGAGCCACGCCACACGCTGCTGCTCTGCAATTGCAACCGCACATTGCAGCTCGACGGCAAGATCGTGACGACTGCGCTGGGATTGCCGGCGCATACGCACATTCACAGCGAACTCTGCCGGCGCCACGTCGCGGCGTTTGAGGCGGCGGCAAAAAGCGGCGACGATCTGCTCGTGGCGTGCACGCAGGAAGCGCCGCTGTTTCGCGAGCTGCACGAACAGTTCAAAGGCGCGGGCGACATCCGTTTCACCAATATTCGCGAGACCGCAGGCTGGTCTGCCGATGGAGCGGCGGCATCGCCCAAAATCGCCGCGCTGCTCGCGATGGCGGATTTGCCGGAGCCCGAGCCGGTGCCGCTGGTGACTTATGAATCTCACGGTCGGCTGCTCGTTGTCGGGCCGGGCGCGCTTGCTCTGCAATGGGCGGAAAATCTCGCCGCGCAAATGGACGTCGGAGTGTTGATAACGGATGAGGGCGCGCGCGCCGATCTGCCGCTCGAACGGCGTTTTCCCGTGTACTCGGGCGGCAATGTAAAGGTGACCGGTTACCTGGGCGCGTTCGACGTGGCGTGGGAGCAGGGCAATCCGATCGATCTGGAAGCCTGCACCCGCTGCAATGCGTGCATAGCCGCGTGTCCCGAGCAGGCCATCGACTACAGCTACCAGATCGACCTCGACAAATGCAAGGCGCACCGGCAGTGTGTCACGGCGTGCGGTGAAATACGCGCGATCGATTTCGCGCGCGCCGAACGCGCGCGCAGCGAGCGTTTCGATCTCGTGCTCGATCTGTGTGCGGAGCCGTTGATCAAATTGCATCAGCCGCCCCAGGGCTATTTTGCCCCGGGACCCGATCCGCACGCGCAAGGCAACGCGGCGCGCGAACTGGCAACGATGACCGGCGAGTTCGAAAAACCGAAGTTCTTCGTTTACCGAGAAAAAATCTGCGCCCACAGCCGGGCTGAAATTACCGGGTGCACGCAGTGCATCGACGTGTGCTCGACGGCCGCCATCAGCGCCGACGGCGATCATATAAAAGTCGAGCCGCATCTATGCATGGGCTGCGGCGCCTGCGCGACCGTCTGCCCATCGGGGGCGATGACGTACGCCTACCCGCGCGTCGCCGATGCCGGTACGCGGCTCAAGACTTTGCTGGGCACTTATGCGGGTGCCGGCGGCAAAAATGCCTGCGTGCTCTTTCACAACGCGACCGATGGCCGCAATCTTGTGCTGAATCTGGGCCGGCGCGGCAAAGGCCTGCCGGCACGCGTAGTGCCGCTCGAGGCGTTTCACATCGCGTCCCTGGGCATGGATACTTTGTTGGGTGCGGTTGTCTACGGTGCGCCGCAGGTCGCGATTCTGAGTACTGGCGTCGAAGCGCCGGCTTATCTGGTTGCGCTAAGGCGCGAGATGAGTCATGCCCAGCAGATCCTGACCGCGCTTGGATTCGGTGATGGCCATTTCAGCCTGATTGAAGCGCGGGATTACGCGGCGCTCGAAGTCGCGGTCCGCAAGTTGCCCGCACCTTCAGCCGCG
>JBDSSV010000482.1:0-3905 GCA_039928535.1 Burkholderiales bacterium | reverse complement strand
ATCGGCGGCGAGCGCAATCTCGTCGAGCACGACCTGCGTGATGCGCGGGCTCGCCGTGACTATGGCCCTGACATGCCACACGCTGCGCGCGGTCTCGAGCACCGCGATGAATTGCACGGACCCGCTCTTCAAGCCGCGTTCGCGTTCGAGCACAGCCACTTGTTTCTCAGCGGATGCGATGTCTCCGGCGGAGTCGACGTGCGTGAGCATGATGCCGCGCAGCCCCGGCCAGACGGCCGCTTCGAGGTCCGTTTTCAAGGTTGATTGATCGACGCGCACGAAAACTTCCGCCGCGCCGTGCACAGCCGATGCGATCGCGTCGCGCACTCTTCCACGCGCGGCAGCATTCGCGTTTGCGAGATCGAGCGTGATCGCATCGGCGTCATGACGCCACGCGGATTTCACGGCATCGTCGTCAGCGATGCTCACGAGCAAATTGGAGCGGCGAACGAGTATGCTCATTGCCCGATTCCGTACAGCTTGACGGGGTTATCGACAAGGATGCGATTGCGCGTTTTTTCGTCGGGCGCCCATGCGCTCAAGAGATCGAACAGCACGGCATCGTCGGGATGTACTTTGGGACCGGGGTGCGGCCAGTCGCTGCCCCATACCGCGCGTTCGGGTGCGGCGCGCACGAACTCCTGCGCCACTGCCGTGGCTGCCGCGTACACGGGGGATGCGTCGTTGACGATATATGCGCCGGAAATCTTGACCCACGCACGACCCGCATCGAGCAGCGAGCGGATGATTTTGTGCGACGGATGATTGACGCCGGCAGGCATGGGCGGCTTGCCCATATGATCGAACACGATGGGCACCGGCAGCCGCTTAAACATCTCGGCGTTGTCGATGACCTGCTGCGGGTCCATGTTGAACTGCACGTGCCAGCCGTAGTCGGCTATGCGCTTCGCCAGCGGCTCTATCATGTCGATGCTGACGACGGCGTGCGCGGGATTGCTCACGGTAAAACGCAGGCCGCGGATGCCGCCTTGGTTCAGTTTCTTCAGTTCGGCATCGGTCACCGTCGGGCGCAGCACCCCGACGCCGCGCGCGTCGGCTATGCCCAGTTGCCTGATCGCATCGATGGTAATCGAGTTGTCGGTTACGTAATTGCGCGGCGTCACGATCACCACGCGCGAGACACCGATGCGTTTTTGCAGCAGCCGGTAGTCCGCGACCGTGCCGTTCAGCGGCTTTTCGACCGGCGGCTGGAAGCGCGGGTCGTAAATATGGATGTGACAATCGGCTGCGTTGGCCGGCGCTTTGAGCCGCGGCGGATGCGTGCCGGACGAATTCGGCACTTGATGCTGCGTGCTGTCAGTCATGAAATTCCGCCGTCGAAAATAGTTATGCGCTGCGCGCGGGCCATTCGGGCTTGTGATAACCGCGCGGCACCGCCGGCCGCGCCCAGCGCGCGGGCGTTTCCGACATCTGCACGACCGGTCCGAGATTGGCGATGCGCCCGAGCGGCGAATCGTGCTCGACCATCCAACCGTCCACTTCTTCCGCGGTCAGCTGCTTCGCAGCGCCGAATATGGCGGGCTCGAGCAAGCCATGGTTGCGTATCCAGTGGCCGGCGCCGGCGAGCGAGCAGCGCACGAACCAGCTGCCGCCTTCCCGCGCGCGGCGCGCCAGCGCGACCATTGCGCCGTAAGTGAGCAGGTAGCCCGCGACGTAATCCTGCTCCGACACCGGCAGGAACGCCGGCCGCTCGTTGTTCGGCTTGTACGCCATGCCGTTCGCCGACTGCACGATGGTGTCGTAACCGCGGCGCTTGGCCCAAGGCCCTTCGTGGCCCCACGCGGAGAGCGTCACGTACACGATGCCGGGGCGCACTTCCGCCAGCGCTTCGGGCGAGAAGCCGCGGCGCGCCAGCGTTCCCGGCCGATACGATTGCGAGAACACGTCGCACGTCTCGATAAGTTCGCGCAGCTTCGCTTCCCCGGCGGGATCGCGCAGATCAATATGCGTGCTCAGCTTGCCCACACCGGTATCGAAATCCGTCGTTCCCATGTCAGCGAGGTCTTCGCGCGTTACTCGCAGCACGTCCGCGCCGTGCTCGGCGAGCGTGCGCGCACACGTCGGACCCGCGAGCACGCGCGTAAGGTCGAGCACGCGCACGTTCGCGAGCGGCCGGTCGCCCTTAGGCAGCGGTTGCGGCGGCGCGTCGCCGATTTTGGTTATCTCCAGCAGCGGTAGCTTCGCGACCGTGTGCATCTGCGGCAGCGTCAGCCATTCCTCCTCGCTGCGCACCAGGCACGCGCACCCGCCTGCTTCGACGATTGCGTTTTCGAGTTCGAGGCCATCCCACTTCGCAACTGCTTTTACTACTTCGGCTTTCTGCGCCGTCGCGCCGGCAATCTTTAGATTGATTTCGCGCAAGTTGAAAAAATTGCAGTGCAGGTACATCCAGCGGCCGTCTTTCAACTGGTAGAAGCCAGTAATCGCTTCGGGATCTTCCGGCGGCCGCTGGCCGTTTATTTTCAGATAGCGCGAGCCGCGCATTGCCGCAGCCGCCGCACGTCCTTCGACGCGGACCTTCTGCCGCCGCCCTGTTTTCAATTCCCACAGCTCCGCGGCGGCGAGCCCGGTTGCCGCAATGCACGCAGCACCTGGCGCGAGTATTTTGTAGCGTGTCGGGAACACCGGATCGGCGCCCGTGATCTCGACCGCCTGCGCAGCCGCGGCGGGCAGCCCGGCGATTTTCGCGAGCTCGGCCAACGAAGCCGTCGCTGTGCCTTCACCTGCGGGGGTCGCTGTATCCATCGTGATCTCTTTAGATTATTGAGTCGGGGCCGCGCGCTGGAGCACGGACAATCGTTGCCGTCATTCTAATCGATTCATATTCCAACTGTTTTCACGAGCTGCGCGTATTACGCGATGCCCGCACCGCGACGCTGAAGCGTTTGCCACGATGTTGAAGTCCGCGCTCGCGCGCTATGCAAACATGATCGAGTCCGCCGGCATACGGATAGAGTGAAACGCTAGTCCGCGCGCGCGCCGGACTCTTTCACGACCCTGGCCCACTTGACCATTTCCGATTGGATGAACGCGCCGAACTCCTGCGGCGTAGTGCCGGCGGCTTCGACTCCCATGTTCGAGAGGAAAGCCTGTGTGTCAGGCGCCTTGAGGCCCTTGACGATTGCGCGGTTGAGCGTGTTGACGACGTCGGCCGGCGTGCCTTTGGTCGCAACAATGCCCCACCACGAAACCGCTTCGAAGCCCGGCGCTGTTTCGGCAATCGCCGGCACTTCGGGCAGCGCAGGCGAGCGCTTTAGCGAGGTCACGGCGATGGGGACCAGCCGCTTGTTGCGCACGAGGGGAAGCGCGGCGAGCATGTTGGCGAAACTCAGGTTGATCTGGCCGCCGACGAGGTCGGTCATCACCGGCCCCGTGCCTTTGTACGGCACGTGAATCATGTTGACGCCGAACGTCGCGCAGAACAGCGCGCCGGCAAGATGCTGCGAGCTGCCCACGCCATCGGAGCCATACGTGAGCTGGCCGGGCTTCGCTTTCGCGAGCGCGATCAGTTCCTGCAGGTTTTTTGCGGGCGTAGACGGATGCACGACGAGCACATTCGCGGTGCTGCCGAGCTGCGACACCGGCGCGAAGTCTTTGACCGCGTCGTACGGAATGTTCTTGTATAACGCCGGATTGATCGCATGGCTGCCGATGTTCGCCATGAACAGCGTATAGCCGTCGGGCGCCGCCGCAATCGTCAACTCGGCCGCGACAAGTCCGTTGGCGCCGGCACGATTGTCGATGATCACCTGCTGGCGCCATTCTTCGGTGAGCTTGGCGCCTATCATGCGCGCCATGGTGTCGTTGCCGCCGCCTGGAGGATATGGAACGAGCAGGCGTATCGGCTTGACAGGAAACGTGCGGTCGGCGGCGTTTGCTTCCAG
>JBDSSV010000481.1:0-6213 GCA_039928535.1 Burkholderiales bacterium | reverse complement strand
CCGGCGTTAGGTCACTGGCGTAACCTTACATCATATTGATTCTGAAGTTAAAAGCTCTCTGGCACGGCGGTTGCTCGGTATCCGGCACGCAACGCGCATTCCGGAAGGAGGCAGCCATGGAATACCGTCTGTTGAGCCCGAAAGACTCGCCTGGAAACGGCCTGCTATATACCATGCTGATAATCGCCGCGGTCTCGGTGAGCGTTTTCAGCGTGCTGGCAGTCGCGATGTTGACCGGCTTGCTGTGACGAAAGGTATGCGAACCAAGGTTCCAGTCCGCGCGTGAAGCGCAGGGGAAAAGCTGATATGCGATTTTTATTGGCGGCCGGCATGGCTGCTTTAATTGCGGGCTGTGCCAGTGCCCCGTCATCGACCTCTACCGGTGAACCTGCGCCGCCCAAGCCCGCTGCCGCACCCGCCGTGAATCTGACCGGATATTCGCCCGCTTTTCGCACCGGCTATACGGACGGCTGCGCGAGCGTAGGCACGGCCGCGCGCACGCGCGACGAGCCGCGCTTCAAGTCCGATTCAGATTACGCGCAGGGCTGGCGCGACGGCAATGACATCTGCCGGCGACGCAAATAAACAGGAACGAGGATTGATGATTGCAGCAGCGTGGCTCTGCCACGTGAAATTCCTTCCCGAATCTCAATCTTCAAATCCTTGCCTCAGTGCGCCATGCGCGTAATTCGTATGACTTCCGGCAGGCGGCGAAGCACGCGCATGATCTGCGCGAGATGGAGTCGATTGAACACCTGCAGCGTGAAATGCATGGTCGCATATTGATCGCCCTGTTCGGGATCGACTGTAACGTTATCGATATTTGATTCGGCGCTGGCGATCGCCGCGGCGACCTTGGCGAGCACACCGCGCTGGTTCATTACCACCAGATTGATGCTGACGTTGAAGAGCTTCTTGGTCTCCGGCGCCCATTCGACGTCGATAACCTTGCCCGGATCGGCGCGCGTCTTCACGATCACGGGACAATCGTGGGTATGGATGACCATGCCCTGGCCCTTGCTGATGAGGCCGATGATCGGATCGCCCGGAATCGGGTTGCAGCAATGCGCGAACTGTACCGCCATGCCTTCCGAGCCGCGGATCATGACGGGACCAACATTGCGGCGTTCTTCGCCCGGCGCATTGCCGAGCGACAGTAGTTGACGCGCGACGACGACGGAGAGGCGCTTGCCGAGGCCGATATCGGCCAGAATGTCCTGGCGCGATTTGGCGCCGGTGTCTTTCAGCAGCTTTTCCCACTGCCCGTCCTTGATCTCGGCGGCGTTAGTGCGCAGCACGCTCAACGCCTGATTGAGCAGCCGCTCGCCGAGCTGGGCGGACTCCTGCGATTGCACACTCTTCAGGAAGTGGCGGATATGCGAACGTGCCTTGGCTGTTATCACGTAGTTCAGCCACAGCGGATTCGGTTTGGCATGCGATGCGGTGATAATCTCGACGCGTTCGCCGTTCTTGAGTTCGGTCCTGAGCGGCATCAGCTCGTCGTTGATCTTGACCGCGACGCAGCGGTTGCCGATGTCGGTGTGCACCGCGTAAGCAAAATCGACGGCCGTCGCGCCGCGCGGCAGTGACAGGATCCGGCCTTTCGGCGTAAACACGTACACCGCATCGGGAAAGAGGTCGACCTTGAGATGCTCGAGGAATTCGGTCGAATCGCCGGTGCCCGATTGGATTTCGAGCAGACTTTGCAGCCATTGATGGGTTTTTTTCTGCAGCTCGTTGAGCGACGCGTCATTGCTTTTGTAGAGCCAATGCGAGGCCACCCCGGCTTCGGCGATTTTGTGCATCTCCTGTGTGCGTATCTGCGCTTCAATCGGGCTGCCAAAGGGCCCGAACAGCGTAGTGTGCAGCGACTGGTAGCCGTTGGCCTTGGGGATAGCGATGTAGTCCTTGAACTTGCCCGGGAACGGCTTGTAGAGTGCATGCAGCGTGCCAAGCACGAGATAACACGACGGCACGTCCTTGACGATGATGCGAAAGCCGAACACGTCGTGGACCTTCGCAAAAGACAGATGCTTCTCGCGCATCTTGCGGTAGATGCTGTAGAGATGCTTCTCGCGGCCATGCACGAGCGCTTCGATGCCATCTTTCTTGAGCCGCTTGTTGATCGCCTCTTCGACCTTGCCGACAACTTCGCGGCGGTTGCCGCGCGCGCTTTTGAGCGCTTTCGACAGCACCCGGTTGCGCGCCGGATACAGATACAGAAAGCCGAGGTCCTCGAGTTCCTGGTAAATGCTGTTGAGTCCCAGCCGGTTGGCGATTGGCGCGTAGATCTCCAGCGTTTCGCGCGCGATGCGCTGACGCTTGGCCGGCGGCACGGCGTCGAGAGTGCGCATGTTGTGCAGGCGGTCGGCGAGCTTGATGAGAATGACGCGCACGTCGCGCGCCATCGCCAGCAGCATCTTGCGAAAATTCTCCGCCTGCGCTTCTTCGTGGGTCTCGAATTCGATGCGGTCGAGCTTGGATACGCCGTCGACGAGGTCGGCCACCGGCTTGCCGAATTTCCGGCTGATCTCGGTTTTGGTGACGTCGGTATCTTCCATCACGTCGTGCAGCAGCGCGGCGGACAGCGCCTGTGAATCGAGATGGAGTTGCGCCAGGATATTGGCGACGGCGAGCGGGTGCGAGATATATGGGTCGCCCGACGCGCGGAACTGGCCGCTGTGCGCGGCCTCGCTGAAAAGATAGGCGGTTTCGACGCGCGCTACGTCGTCCGGCTTTAGATAGCCGGACCATTCCTTGAAGAGCGTGGCGGCTTCGGGCATGGCGCGGTCGGCAGAACGGAAAGGGCCGGTGGGACGGGATTCAGGAAGCGTCGCGTGCGGCGCCGGCTCCCGTGTTCCATCCGCGGGGCTCTAGCCCTGCATCATGACGGCGTCTTGTTGAGGATGTCGAGGCCGTAGTGGCCTTCGGCGAGTTCGCGCAAAGCGATGACCGTCGACTTGTCGCGATTCGCTTCAATCATGGGCGTGGCGCCGTTGGCGATCTGGCGCGCGCGATAAGTCGCGGCGAGCGTGAGCTCGAAACGGTTGGGAATGATTTTGAGACAATCTTCGACAGTGATGCGGGCCATGGTTATGTTCCTTGAGTGTGAGTCGTAGACTGAAGGAACGGGTCCCCTCGTGCCTACCTAACTCATGCGGTTTATCAGGTCGCTGTGACGCGCGAGCTGGCTGGGTGTCAACAGTCGCCGGGCGCGGACTATGCTGCTCAAATCCCGCACGGCGTCATCGAAATTATCGTTAATAATAACATAGTTAAACTCGCTTACGTGGCCGATTTCCGTGCGCGCCGCGGCGATCCGGCGCGCGATAACCGCCGGCGGGTCTTGCGCGCGCTTGTTGAGCCGTCCGATCAGCGTGTCTAGCGACGGCGGCAGGATGAAGATGCCGACCGCGTCGGGGATCATCTTGCGCACCTGGGCGGCGCCCTGCCAGTCGATTTCGAGGAGGATATCGGCGCCCGCGGCGCGCTGCGCGTCGATCCACGGCTGCGAGGTGCCGTAGTAGTTGTCGTGCACCAGCGCGCTTTCGAGGAACGCGCCAGCCGCTATCATTTCCTCGAACTTCGGGCGCATCACGAAGTGGTATTCGCGGCCGTCGATTTCACCGGGGCGGGGATTGCGCGTCGTGTACGAGACCGACAGCTTGACGCCCGGGTCCGTTTTCAACAGCGCGCCCACGAGGCTCGTTTTACCGGCCCCGGATGGCGCGCAGACGATGAATAGATTGCCGCTCATGGCTTCGCGGAGAGAGGATAGATGATCGACGATAGACGATAGTTGGAACGCCTTGGTTTTTCCTTCTTCGTCTCGCGTCTCTCGGCTCTCATCTTTCGCTTCACTCGATGTTTTGAATTTGTTCCCTCATCTGCTCGATCAGGAGTTTCAAATCGAGCGCGACTTGCGTAACTTCGGTGTCGACCGATTTCGAGCCCAGCGTATTCGCTTCGCGGTTCAATTCCTGCATCATGAAGTCGAGCCGTTTGCCGACAGCGCCGCCTTTGTCGAGGATGCGTTTGATCTCGCTGAAGTGGGCGGCGAGCCGCGACAATTCTTCGTCGACATCAATGCGATTGGTGAACAGGGTAATTTCCTGGCGGATGCGCTCGTCGTCGTTCACGGCCATCGCTTCGTGCAGACGCGCGGCAAGCTTTTCGCGATAGGCCCCGAGCACCTGCGGCATGCGCGGCGCCACCGTCGCCACGCGTTCTTCCATCGTGGCGACGCGCTCGAGCAGCACGGCCTTGAGTTTTTCGCCTTCGCGCGCGCGCGACGCCGTAAATTCGTCGAGCACCGCGCGCAGCGCTTCGTTGCATGCCGCGCGCATCTCGTCGAGCGAAACCGACTCCGCGCCGAGCATGCCGGGCCAGCGTAGAATTTCCGCCGCCGTGAGGCCGGGCACGCTGGGCCACGCCAGACGCAGCTTTTCACTGAGCGCGCGCAATTGCTTCATGACGTCGGCGTTCAATTCAAAGGATTTTTGCGCCGCGGGCAGCGCGTTGAGCCCGACACGGCATTCGATCTTGCCGCGATTGAGTTTGGCGACGATCGCTTCGCGCAGCCCGGGTTCGAGCGCGCGCAGTTCATCGGGCAGCCGGAACTGCAGATCGAGGTAGCGGTGATTGACCGAGCGGATTTCGATGTTGAGCACGGCCGTCGAGAGCTCGCGGGCCGCGCTGGCAAATCCGGTCATGCTGTAAATCATTTTTGTCCGTCGCGGGTGAAAACTGCGCAGTGAAGGGTAAAATATGCGGCTGTGCGTGACCGGCGGCCAATCAAGCGCCGGATTCATTGCATTGTCGGATCACTCATCAATGTCAGCCAGGAAAGATAGCACATTATGCGGCCCAGCAAGCGCGCGCCAAACGAGCTGCGCAATATCCGGATCACGCGCCGCTACACGCGCCACGCCGAGGGCGCGGTGCTCATCGAGGCCGGCGATACCAAGGTCCTGTGCACGGTCAGCATCGAAGATAAAGTGCCGCCGTTCCTGAAAGGACGCGGGCAGGGCTGGCTCACCGCCGAATACGGCATGCTGCCGCGCGCCACCAATACGCGCTCCGATCGCGAAGCCGCGCGCGGCAAGCAGTCGGGGCGCACGCAGGAAATCCAGCGCCTGATCGGTCGCGCGTTGCGCGCGGTCGTCGATCTCAAGGCGCTCGGCGAGCGCACGCTGCAGATCGATTGCGATGTGATCCAGGCCGACGGCGGCACACGCACGGCGGGCATTACGGGCGCATTCGTCGCGGTGCACGACGCTGTCAGCTTTTTGCTCGACAAGCAATTGATTGCAGCCTCGCCGATACGCGATTTCGTCGCTGCGGTTTCGGTCGGCGTCTATCAGGGCATGCCGGTACTGGACCTCGACTATCCTGAAGATTCGGCATGCGACACGGATATGAACGTGGTGATGACCGGCAGCGGCGGTTTGATCGAAGTGCAAGGGACCGCGGAAGGCGCGCCGTTCTCGCGCGCCGAAATGAATGCGCTGCTCGATCTGGCGCAGCAGGGCATACAGCAGCTGATCGCCGCGCAAAAGACCGCGCTCGGGCTCAACGCCGGCGCGTAGCGGTGCCGCGTGCACAACGACGGGCCATTTCGCAAGCTGGTGATCGCGACTAACAATGTCGGGAAGCTGAATGAAATAGCGGCGCTCCTGGCCCCTCTCGACGTCGAAATCGTCGCGCAATCCACGCTCGGCGTGCCAGAGGCGGCGGAGCCGCATTGCACGTTTATCGAAAACGCGCTCGCCAAGGCGCGTCACGCCAGCGCGCATACCGGACTGCCGGCGCTCGCCGATGATTCTGGCATCTGCGTCGATGCGCTGAACGGCGCGCCCGGCGTGCGCTCGGCGCGCTTCGCCGAGCCCGTGGCCGGCGCCGACGCGAGCCGGGCAACCCAGGACGTGCGTAACAATCAAAAGCTGCTCGAACTGCTCGCGCACGCAACCAACCGCCAAGCACATTACTATTGCGCGATCGTGCTGACGCGCACTGCCGACGATCCGCAGCCGATTATCTGCGAAGCTGAGTGGCATGGCGAGATTCTGAAGTCTGCGCGCGGCAGTGGCGGTTTTGGCTATGATCCGCTGTTCCTCATTTCAGCACTCGGGAAGACGGGCGCCGAGCTTATGCCGGTGGAAAAGAATCGCATCAGCCATCGCGGGCAGGCACTCGCCGCTCTCGCGGCGCGGC
>JBDSSV010000480.1:0-2519 GCA_039928535.1 Burkholderiales bacterium | reverse complement strand
GTGCATATTCCCTACAAGGGAGCGGGCGACGCAATCGGCAATCTGCTGGGCGGTCAGGTGCAGTTGATGTTCAGCAGTCCTGCCGCCGTCGTGCCCCAGTTCAAGGCGGGCAAGCTCAAGGGCCTGGCGGTGACCGGTAGCCAGCGGCAAAAGGCGGCGCCGGAGATTGCCACGTTTGCTGAGCAAGGGCTGGCTGCCGTCGACGTCAGCGAGTGGTACGGCGTGCTGGCGCCGGCGCACACGCCGGCTCCCGTAATCGGCAGACTGCGGTCGGAGATTGTGCGCATCCTGCGCGTTCCCGAGGTGAGCGAGAGGCTGGCCGCGAGCCAGTTTGCGGAACCGGTGGGTAGCACGCCCGAACAATTCGCCGCCTTCATCGATACCGAAATGAACAAGCTCGCGAAGGTGATCAAGGATGCGGGGATTCGCGCTGAGTGAGCGCGATGCACTTGCGGATATGCCGCATGGTTTTCAAGGAGTCAGTTAAATGCCGCGCGCATTAGCCTCGACCGCGTTGTCCCGCTATACCGTACTCGATCTGACCCGGGTCCGGGCGGGGCCCACCGCCGCAAGACAGCTGGCGGACTGGGGTGCGAATGTCATTTGCATCGAGATGCCGGGCGCGGATACCGGTGAAGAACTCGGCGGGTTGCGGCACGGACCTGACTTCCAGAATCTGCATCGCAACACACGCAGCCTGACGATCAATTTCAAGTCTGCGCAGGGCATCGAGACTTTCCGGCGGCTCGTGGCGCAAGCCGATGTGGTGCTCGAGAATTTTCGGCCCGATGTGAAATTCCGACTGGGGATCGACTACGAGTCCCTGCAGGCCGTGAATCCGCGCATTGTATACGGCAGTATCTCCGGATTTGGCCAGAGCGGCCCGTACCGCGACCGGCCCGGGTTCGACCAGATCCTGCAGGGCATGGGTGGGATAATGTCCATAACCGGCTTGCCCGGGCAGGGGCCGGTGCGCGTTGGCACCGCGCTCGCCGATCTGTCGTCCGGTTTGTTCTGCGCGTTCGGTGTGCTCGTTGCGCTGCTTGAGCGCGAGACGTCTGGACGCGGGCAGTGGGTCCAGACGTCGCTGCTGCAGGCGCAGATTTTCATGCTCGACTTCCAGGCCACGCGCTGGCTCATGGATGGCGACGTGCCGCAGCAGTCCGGCAACGATCACCCCACGATCATACCGACCGGCACCTTTCGTACTTCGGACGGCTACATCAACGTGGCCACTGCGGGGCAGGAAACGTGGGCCCGCCTGTGCAAGGTGTTGTGCCTGGAAGCGCTCACGCGCAACCCGGACTACGCGACGGCCGCCGCCCGCTCGAAGAACCGTGCGACGCTTAACCCGCAACTCGCGCAATGCCTGGCGGGGCGCAGCAGTCGCGAGTGGGTGGACGCGCTCAACGCGGGAGGCGTGCCGTGCGGCCCGATTTACTCGATCGACGAGGTTTTTGCAGACGAACAGGTACGGCATCTGGATATCGCCCAGACGGTCGATCATCCGGTGCGCGGCCCGATAACCCTGGTGGCGCAACCGGTGGAATTGTCGCGCACGCCGAGCCGGCTGCGCAGCGCGGCACGCGAGCGCGGCGAAGATACGGACGAGGTGCTCGCAGAGTTTGGATTTACGCCGGCGGACATCAGCGCGTTACGCGAGGCCGGAGCCATTTAACCAACGTGGGAGGGTCGGAATGACTGCAACTACACGAGAAATCTGGGTAGCCGCAATTCCTGCATTGCTGGCTTTCGCGGCGGTTGCCGTGCAGGCGCAGACCGGCACGTATCCTGTGCGCACGGTACGCTTGATCGTGCCGTGGCCCGCGGGCGGAGGGACGGACATGCTGGCTCGCCCGATCGCGCAGAAGATGAGCGAATTGCTGGGCCAGCAGGTCGTCGTGGATAACCGTGGCGGCGCGAGCGGGATCATCGGCAGCGAGATCGCAGCCAGGGCGACGGCTGACGGCTATACCATCGTCATCGACAACGTGACTTCGCACGCGACCAATGCTACGTTGTACAAGCAGCTTCCGTACAACACGCTGCGCGACTTCGCGCCCGTGTCGTTGCTCACGGCAGTTACCAATGTGATTGCGGTCCATCCCTCGGTGCCGGCGAAGTCGCTGCAAGAACTGATTGCGCTGGCGAAGGCGCGTCCCGGGCAACTGAGCTTTGCGACGTATGGCACCGGCGGCACGACCCACCTTGCCGGGGAAATGCTCAAGAATCGCGCCGGCATCGACATGGTTCACGTCCCTTACAAAGGAGGGGCGCCGGCGCTGGTCGACGCGGTCGCCGGCCACGTGCCCGTGTATTTCTCAGTATTCAACACGTCGCTCGCGCAGATCAAGGCCGGCAAACTGCGCGCGCTGGCGACGATGGGCGCGGAGCGTTCGCCGCTCATGCCCGAGGTGCCGACGGTCGCGGAGTCGGGATTTCCGGGCTTCGAGGCGAACAACTGGTACGGGATGCTCGCGCCTGCGGGGGTCCCGCGCGAGCTCGTCGCCCGGCTCAAT
>JBDSSV010000479.1:0-2847 GCA_039928535.1 Burkholderiales bacterium | reverse complement strand
CGCCATCACCTGAAATAGTTCGCCGGCGAGATGCGTGCTGTTGCCGAAGCCGGCCGAGCCGTATGCGATCTTGCCCGGGTTCGCACGCGCCATGTCGATCAACTGCTGCAGCGTCTTCGCGCCGAATGATGGATGTACGACGATGACGAGCCCGCCCGAATTGCAGATACGGCCGATCGGCGCGAAATCGCGTAGCGCGTCGTAAGGCAGTTTCTTGTAAACAGCGGGATTGATTGTGTGCGCGCCCGCGGTGATCAGTAGCGTGTAGCCGTCGGGCACCGCGCGCGCCACGATTTCCGTGCCGATGATGTTGTTGGCGCCCGCGCGGTTATCAATGACGAGCGTCTGCCCGAGCAATTCGGTCAGCTTCAAACCGACTATGCGTCCCACTACGTCGATGGCGCCGCCGGGCGCTGCTGGCACGACGAGACGGATGGGGCGATCGGGATACGCGGCGATTACTGAATTGGCGAAGAGAGTCAAGGCAATGAGCAGGGCTTTTGTCATGGCAGACCGATCGGATAGTTGTCAGACGATCCTGCAGGGGACAATCGCGTCTTCGTCATGCGAGTACACCGCGCACAAGCGGTGATAACCATCGGCGATGACGACCTTGCATTCTTCTTTGCCACGATGAATCCCTCCGTACAGAGTCCTGCGCAGGCCGGCTTCTCTGAGCTTACCTGGCGTCAGTTCCCGATCATTGCGATTCTATCTGGATCTCCCGCTCGAACAACTCAATGGCAGTCGCCGCGACCTGTCCCGTGTCGAAGTAAGCATAGGCGCCGACGCCCAGCGCGCCAACAACCGGAATCCAGCGCGAGATGCTTTTTCCGATGAATTTTTTCGTGACATTTATACCGATCTTCTGCGCAATCGTTTGCAGGAGTTGGAGCGAGGCGCTCCTGATCAGGACGCGTTCACCGGCGCGCACCACCAGGTCGCGCACGGCCTGCGAGGCGAAGTGGCGAAAGAGACAGTAAAGCATCTGCTCTTTCGTCAGCTGCGCCTTTTGCCCGTACACCGCTGCGATATCGGCGACCAGTTGGGCCTGTATCTTCCAAACCGCGACCAGGTCGGGAATCAAAGTCAGCATGCCGAGTGGACCCGGTGGCAGCGCGAGCGAGCCCGAGGTGACCGCCGCCTTGGTGGCTGCGGCGCGGGCGAGATTGCGCGCCGCCACCGCAGGGTCGTGCGCGCGGTGCTTGGTCGTGGTGGGAATCTTACCGACGAAGTTCAGGATCGCTTCCGCGACCTTGCGGGTGACTCGCGTTTCGAAACGTGAAACCGGCAGATTTTTAATGGGCATGGAGGGGGCGTGGGTACGGTTAGTTTTTACGCAGCATCAGTTTATCTTTGGACGATAAAGGAATAGACCCCCTGAATGACCTTCGCCATGCGATGGTAATCCAGTTTGTCGTAAGTGTCCCCCGCCCTGTGGTACTGAGTATTCCGATTGAATGCCGTATCGGTTACCATGACCGCAGGTATGTTCAGTTGCCAGTAGTTAAGGTGGTCGGAGAAATCCACGCCCGGCACCAATGGCATGGCGTTCATGGAGTAGACCGGAAGGTCGGACGCTCCTACCATCGCCGCTTTGAGGCGCCGCGTCTGAGACCAGTCTTGTAACCGCGATACTATGGTTATGAAATTCCCTTTGGTCGAATAGAGCGCACCCATACCCGGAAGCGGAAAGTTTTGAGTGTTTTTCGCGTCGCTGAAGTAGCCGATCATTTCCAGCGAGATCATCATTTCGACCGGTTGTCCGGATTGGCCGAGCGACTTGACGTGCCATGCGCTGCCCATGCGCTCCGTGCGGAAATTGGGCGGCTCTTCGAGCGTGTAGGCCACGAGTACCACTGGAAGCCGGGGCGGATTTTTCACCAGTAAAAACGCGAGCTCTACCAGTCCGGCAACGCCGCTCGCATTGTCGTCGGCACCCGGCGTATGCGTATCCGCGCCGTATCCCTTGCTTTCTGAGGATGCGGAAAATGCATCGCCATATGAGTCGTAGTGCGCCCCGATAACCAGCACCGGGCCGGTCTTAGGGCCGAATTTCGCAACGACATTGAAGAAACGCTCTCCATCCACCAGAACTTCCTGCTTCTCGACGTTGGCGCCTGCGGCCAGAAACAGCCCTTGCACATATTTCCCCGCCGCCTCGAGCTTGCGGGATTGGTTGAAACTTCGCGGGTAATAGGCTTCCGACAGCATGCGCACGTTCGCGCGCATGCGGGTTTCGTCAACTAGCGGTGGACGCGACGGTATCGCAGCGACGAACGGCTGGGTTACGACTGCCCACACGGCAAACAGTGCCGCCGCCGACGCGATAGCTGCAAGCAGCAAAGCACGGCGCACGGCGTGGCTGACAGTTAACAGGCGGAACCCTCGTCTTCACACACCAGGAATTAGCTCGGCACCCACGGCAACGGCGCCTGCACCGCAAATTCCGTCTTCACGTCGATCACTGCCGGTAGCTCCGACTTCATCGCCGCTGCGAACGCTTTAGCGAAATCCTGTGGCTTGTCGACGGTGATGCCGAAGCAATCGAACGACTGCGCGACTTTCGCGAAGTCGGTTTCGCGGTATTCGTAGCATTCGTCTTTGTGGTTGGGCTCCGCGCGTCCTTCGTAAGCGATGTTGAGGTTGCGTAGGCCTTGCGACAGGCAGTGGTTGTTATTGACGATGGTGACGGTCTTGATATTGCGGCGGCGCGCAGTTTCGAGCTCGGGCAGGTGATAGAAGAAGCCGCCGTCGCCGGTGAAACAGATGATGGGTTTGTCGGGCGCGGCGCATTTCGCGCCCAGCGACGCGGGGAATGACCAGCCAAGCGAGCCTGCCGCGCGG
>JBDSSV010000478.1:0-2638 GCA_039928535.1 Burkholderiales bacterium | reverse complement strand
CGCGAAATACGGCGCCGCAACGATGCTGATGTGCATAGACGAGATGATAGACGCGACCGAGCGGCGTATCCGCAGCGGCATTCGCGAAGTGCTGAAAGAGGGCACATATTCCGCCGTCGACTGGCTCGACGAAGACGGCGTCAGCGGCGAGCGCATCAAACTCGCGGCCACGATCACCATCAAGGATGGCCACCTCACGATCGATCTGTCGGAGTGTTCGCCGCAGATCGCCAGCGGCAAGAACGTGCCGCTTACGCATTGCTATGCCACCGCTTATTTCTGCCTGAAGTCGGTCGTCGATCCATTTGTGCCGACCAATGAGGGCTTGTACCGCGCGGTAACGTTGATTGCGCCCGAGGGCCTGGTCGTCAACCCGCAGGCGCCGGCCGCGGTGAGCTCGCGCAATATGACGTCGATGATTCTGGCCGAGGCGATGCTCAACGCTCTGGGTCAGGCGGCCCCGACGCGCAGCGTCGCGGCGGGCGGGCCGGGACAAGGCTGCATCAGTGCTGGCGCCGCTCCGCACAGCAAGCGCTACTTCATCAACTACGAAAACCTCGCCGGCGGTCAGGGCGCGCGTTGCAGCGCGGACGGCATGGACGTGGTGATGATCAACATGACCAACACTTCCAACCTGCCGATTGAGGCGATGGAAATGGAATTCCCGCTGCGTATCGAGCGCTACGAGCTGGTCACCGATTCGGGCGGCCCCGGTAAATTCCGCGGCGGCATGGGCATCCTGCGCGACATGCGCCTGCTCGCCGACAACGCAGGCGTTTCACTGCGCAGCTCGCGCCAGAAGTTTCCCGCGCCGGGCATGGCCGGCGGCAATCCCGGCGGCCTCGGTACTTTCATCCGCAATCCCGGCGCCGCAAACGAAACGCGCCTGCCGATGACGACTTCGGGCACCCCGTTCGCCAACGGCGACGTGCTGCGCGTGATGTCGCCCGGCGGCGGCGGTTACGGCGATCCGCGCGAGCGCGATCCGGCCGCAGTGAGACGCGATCTGGTCGAAGGAAAAATATCAGAACAGGCAGCGCACAAGATTTACAACGTGATCGATTGAAGACTATCAGGAAGCCTATTGTGCCGATGATTAAACGTGTAACAACCGGATTTTTTTTCGTTGCATGTGCGTGCGTTGTGCAGCCCGCCGTCGCGCAGCCCGCGTATCCGGCCAAGCCGGTGCAGATGGTCGTACCGTATACCGCGGGCGGCGGCGCCGACGTGGTCATGCGCGCGGTTGCGCAGCGGCTGGCGGACGCGTGGGGCAAGAACGTCATCGTGGATAATCGTGCGGGGGCGAGCGGCATGATCGGTACGGAATTTGTCGCCAAGGCGGAACCCGATGGCTATACGCTGCTCGGACATACGTCGTCGTATCCTGCCACCGCAGCCATCCGCGACAAGTTGCCGTTCGATCCCGCGCGCTCCATCGTGCCGGTGGCCACGGTGGCGAAGACGCCGCTGGTGCTCGTGGTGCATCCGTCGCTGCCCGCGAAATCCGTCAGGGAACTGATAGCACTAGCGAAGGCGAATCCCGGCAAGCTCAATTACTCGTCGGCCGGCACCGGCGGCAACAATCATTTCGCCGCGTCGCTGTTCGCATCGGCCGCGGGCATCAGTCTCGCGCACATTCCTTACAAGGGCGTGGCGGAAGCCGCTGTCTCGGTGATGTCGGGTCAAGTCGAGCTGCTGTTCGCGAGTTCGCCCGCGGTCAGCCCGCAGGTGAAGGCGGGCCGCTTGCGCGCGCTTGGCGTCACCAGTCTTGAGCCATCAGCCTTGTTGCCGGGACTGCCGGCAATTGCGCAATCCGGCGTGCCGGGCTACAGCTACGAATTGTGGTGGGCGATCTTCGCGCCGGCGGCGATTTCCGCCGAGCGGCGGAACTTCATCGGCGCCGCCATCAACCATGTGCTGGGCAGCGCCGACATGAAGAAATTCCTGAGCGATCAAAGCTGCGAGCCGTGGATACTCACGGGAGCGCAATTGAACGATCTCCTGCCGAACGAGATCGAGCGCTACAGGAAAGCGGCCAAGGCGGCGGGGATGGCGTCGCAATAAAACGAATTCCCTCCCTTGCGCAACGCGCGGGGGAGGACCGGGGAGGGGGTGTTTGGTTTTGCCCCCATCCTGACCTTCCCCCGCAGGCGGAGGAAGGGACTTTCATTGCATGCTTCGATACCTCAGCATGAACGGATGTTGGTTTGTCTTAAGGCCTCTTCGCCGGCGTGACCTCGGCGCCGGTACGCTCAACGATCAGCTTGTAGTGCTCGGGCCGCCGGTGCGCGGCGAAGTTGAACACGGTGCGCTTCAGATCGGCGGCAAGATCGAGGTCGGCGTTCACGCAGATCACTTCGTCTTCCTCGGTCAATAGCCAAAACAGGAGCTGTATTGTGATAGTCCACCACCAAATTTTCGAAATAGCCGGCGGGAATACTATAAGGCATCTGCCTGCTGATATTTTCTAATACAGGCGCTATCACTTTGAGTTCATCGCCTTGTTCCATCGATTTTACCTTTGCCAACATTACGCTTGGCAGTGAATTGAAATAACCTTCCGGAACCGCCGGCTTTTGAAACAGAAGCGTCGCTTTTGCCAGCATTTGCACAGGAAATAATTCAAAGTACGCTTCCG
>JBDSSV010000477.1:0-2986 GCA_039928535.1 Burkholderiales bacterium | reverse complement strand
GGCGCCCGCTCCGGCGCAGGCGTTGTTCAACGGCGCGTCCGCGGCCGGCCGCAAGTTCGTCGATGACGTTGTTGCCTCGCTGGCGGCGGGCCACGGCGCCGACAGCGTGGAAATACTGAGCGCGCTGACGACGGGCCTGCAGATTGACGGCGGGCGCTACGCCGAATTGCAGCAGCGCTTTTACCGCCAGCATCTTGACCTGTGGACGAACCTCGCGGGCGCCGCCGACGGCGCGCCCGCGCCCGCGCCGGTGGCGACGCCGGACAAAACCGACCGCCGCTTTCACGCGCCGGAATGGCAGACGCTGCCGTACTTCGATTACCTCAAGCAGGCTTACCTCATCAATTCGCGCTGGCTCACGGAACTCGTCGAGAGCACGGCGCTGCCGGCGCCCGCCAAGAACAAGCTGCGCTTTTTCGCGCGCCAGTTGATCGACGCGGCCGCACCCGCCAATTTCGCCGCGACCAATCCGGAAGTGATCAAGCTCGCGAACGCGACCAACGGCGACAGCCTCGCGCGCGGCCTCGAGCATCTGAATACGGACCTCCAAAAAGGCCGCATCTCGATGACCGACGAGTCGGCATTCGAGATTGGCCGCAACATCGCGGTCACGCCCGGCTCCGTCGTCTACGAGAACGAAGTGATGCAATTGATTCAATACTCGCCGTCGACTCCGCAGGTGTTCGCGCGGCCGCTCGTGATGGTGCCGCCCTGCATCAACAAGTACTACATCCTCGATCTGCAGCCCGCGAATTCCTTCGTGAGCTACGCCGTCGCCCAGGGCCAGACCGTGTTCATGGTGTCGTGGCGCAACGTGCCGGCGTCCATGGGCCACCTGACATGGGACCAGTACCTGGCGGACGGCGTCATCAAGGCCATGAACGTCGCGTGCGATATCTGCGGTGTCGCGCAAGTGAACGTGCTGGGGTTCTGCGTCGGCGGCACGCTGGTAGGGGCCGCGCTCGCGGTGCTCGAGGCACAGGGCAATCAGGCCGCCGCCAGTGTCACGCTGCTGACCACCATGCTCGATTTCAGCGACCCGGGCGAGCTCGCGGTGTTCATCGACGAAGCGTACGTGAGCCAGCGCGAGCGCGATTTCGCGCACGGCGGCGTGCTGCGCGGCAAGGAACTCGCGCTCACGTTCTCGAGCCTGCGCGCCAACGACCTGATCTGGAACTACGTCGTGAACAACTACCTGAAAGGCGGCAAGCCCGACGCCTTCGACCTGCTCTACTGGAACAGCGACAGCACCAACCTGCCGGGCGCAATGTTCGTCTATTACGTGCGCAATACCTATCTCGAAAACAAACTGCGCGAGCCCGGCAAGCTGACCATGTGCGGCGTGCCGGTCGATCTGTCCAGCGTCAAACTGCCCGCTTATATCCTCGCCACGCGTGAAGACCATATCGTACCGTGGCAGACGGCCTATCAAAGCACGCAGCTGCTGGGCGGCAACAGCCGGTTCGTGCTCGCCGCCAGCGGCCATATCGCCGGGGTCGTCAATCCCGCCGCGAAGAACCGGCGCAATTACTGGACGGCTGACGCGGTACCGGCGAATGCCCGCGATTGGCTGGAAGGCGCGACAGCGCAGCCGGGCAGCTGGTGGCCGGACTGGATGCAGTGGCTGGCCGGCTTTGGCGACGGACAGGCCGCGGCACCCGCACAGCCGGGCAACGCAAACTATCCACTGCTCGAACCGGCGCCCGGGCGCTACGTGCGTGAGCGTTGCGACTAACGCGCCGGCGCACAACCGCGCGCGGCGACTTCGTGATAGTCTGAATTCATTGAAAACAGCATTTTTCGAGGAGATCTGAAATGGCAAATCGGGTAGCAGTCGTCACCGGCGGCATGGGCGGTCTGGGCGAGGCAATTTGCATCAAGCTGTCCAAAATGGGCTACAAGGTTGTCACCACGCACTCGCCCGGCAATACCAAGTCCAAAGAGTGGATGGCGGACATGAAGAAACAGGGTTACGACTTTCACGCCGTGCCCGCCGACGTCGCCGATTTCGATGCCTGCGCCACCGCGGTGAAACGCATCGAGTCCGAAGTCGGCCCGATCGACGTCCTCGTCAACAACGCGGGCATCACGCGCGACATGACGTTCAAGAAAATGGGCAAGGTCGACTGGGACGCGGTAATGCACACCAATCTCGACAGCGTGTTCAATATGGCGAAGCCCGTGTGCGACGGCATGGTCGAACGCGGCTGGGGCCGCATCATCAACGTGTCTTCCGTCAACGGCCAGAAAGGCGCGTTCGGCCAGACCAACTACTCCGCCGCCAAGGCCGGCATGCACGGCTTCACCAAGGCGCTGGCACTCGAAGTGGCGCGCAAAGGCGTGACCGTGAACACCATTTCGCCGGGTTACATCGGCACCAAGATGGTGATGGCGATCCCGAAAGAAGTGCTCGACTCCAAGATCGTGCCGCAGATACCGCTCGGCCGCTTGGGCAAGCCCGAGGAAGTGGCGGGCCTCGTCGCCTACCTGTGTTCGGATGAAGCGGCGTTCGTCACCGGCGCCAACATCGCGATCAACGGCGGCCAGCACATGCAATAAACCGCTTGCGCGGCGGCGCCGGCCGCCGCGCTATAATGCGCGCGCAACATGAATGCAAACGCTTTTTTGCCTTGGTTCCTGATACCGCATTGCACACCTGGGGTCGGACATGAGTGAAGCCGTCAGAATTATCAAGAAGTATCCCAATCGCCGGCTCTACGACACCACGACCAGCATTTACATCACGCTGGCCGACGTCAAGAAACTGGTCCTCGAAAATATCGAGTTCAGGGTCGAAGACGCGAAATCCAAGGACGACCTCACCCGCAGCATCCTGCTGCAGATCATCCTCGAGGAAGAGGGCGGCGATGGCGTGCCGATGTTCTCGAGCGACGTGCTCTCGAAGATCATCCGCTTCTACGGCAATGCGATGCAGGGGATGATGGGCAATTATCTCGAGAAAAACATCCAGACTTTCATTGAAATC
>JBDSSV010000476.1:0-5556 GCA_039928535.1 Burkholderiales bacterium | reverse complement strand
GCGCCAGGTGCTGTTTGCGGATGGACTCGCGGACAGTCTCGCGCGCGATGCGACGGTGATCGACATGAGTTCGTCGGCGCCCGAGGGCACCCAAGCCATCGGCAAGGACCTCGCCGCGCGCGGCATTGGCTACGTCGACGCGCCCGTCATGGGCGGCGTGATATTCGCGAAGGACGCCACGCTCGACATCATGGTCGGCGGCGAGGCGGCACTCGTCGAGCGCTGCAAGCCTCTCTTCGACGCAATGGCGCGCAAGGTTTACGTCTGCGGCCCTCTTGGCAGCGGCCACGTGCTGAAGTGCCTGACCAATTACATCAACGCCTGCGCGCTCATTAATACACTGGAAGCGATGACCATAGGCGCGAAGTTCGGCCTCGACAGCGGCGTGATGGCCGACGCGATAGAAGCCATGTGCAACGGCCGCCAGCATCCGGTCGCGAAGAAAGTCGTGCCGCATGTACTGACGCGCAAGTACGCGACCGGCATGGCGATGCAATTCATTGCCAAGGACGTGAAGATCGCGGTGGAATCTGCGCACAGCATAGGCGCAGCTGCGCCGCTGGCGGAGAAAACGGCGGAGTTGTGGGCGGCCGCCTGCGAGAAACTCGGCGGTAAGCTCGATCAAACCGAAATCGTGCGCTACTGGGAAGACGCGAGCGGCGTTAAACTTTAAATGCTCGGGTCGTAACCTGACGCCGGAGCCCTCCCAGTTGTCGCCGCCTGACGGAACCGTGCCTGTTATTGACTCGCGGGGGCCCCCATCGGGCATACGCGCGGTCTGGACTGCGGCCGCTGCCATTGCGCTTTGTGCCGCGTTGATCCTGGCACCATCCCCGGAAGGACTGCCTGAACCGGGGAAGCGCGTGCTCGCGGTCGCCGTACTGGCGATAGTTCTGTGGTGTACGGAAGCGTTGCCTGCCGCTGTAACGGGCCTGGTTCTGATTGTGGGGCTGGTCGCGTCCGGCGGTGTTCCAGGATTTCGCGAAGCGCTGGTGGGATTCGCGGACCCGGTCACTTATTTCGTCATGGGCGTGCTCACCATCGGTCTCGCGGTTTCCCGCAGCGGGCTCGCGGAGCGCGTGGCGCTGTTCTTTTTGCACCGGTCACGCGGCAGCGCCCGCTCGCTTTATGTTCAGCTATTGCTCGCTTTCCCCATCCTCACCGTGATCCTGCCGTCCGCGACCACCCGCACCGGCATCCTCGTGCATGTGTACGAGCAGGCATTGGAACTGGGCCAGGTTCCGCGCCGTCATCCGCTGTCGCGCGCGATCATGATGGCGCTGAATTCGATCAACCGGCTCGCGTCAACCATACTGCTTACCGGCGGCATCACGCCGATGGTGTCGGCAGGGCTTATCGGTAACATAAACTGGAGCCAGTGGCTGCTGCTGATGTGCGTGCCGTATCTCGCACTACTCACAATCGGTTCGCTGCTGATCTACCTGCTGTACCGGCGCGGGTTTGATCTGAAGCTGCCGCCGCAGCCGGGCGCCAAGACCGCTCCCCTATCGGGCAAGGAAGTGCGCACCATCATCATTACGGCATCTGCCTCGGTGCTGTGGCTGACCGACTCGATCCATCATTTCCATCCCGTAATGCCCGCGCTTTTGGCGTGGATCTTTCTGCTCATCCCCAGGGTCGGCGTACTGACCTGGAGCGAGTTCGAGCGCAATATCGGCTGGACCAGTTTCTTCGTGCTGGCCTCCTCGCTGTCTTTGGCGCGCGCGCTCATCGACAGCGGGGCGAGCGCGTGGATCGCGCAGATTCTCGTGCAGGGCATGCCGCAGGCCCACGATCATCCCGCGGTGGTAATCGCCATCCTGCTGGCGGCTTCCGTTCCGGTACGTTTGCTTATTCCCAACATCACCGGTTTTCTCGCGATCACGATTCCGATCGCGATGGCAATCGGCACGGCGACGGGGATCAATCCGGTCATCTGCGGACTCGCGGTGATGATAGCGGGAGACGCCGTACTGTATTATCCGGCGCAAAGCGTCTCTTCACTGGTTGTGCACGAACGCGGTTATCTGACGGCGCCGGAAATTTTCCGTTTCGGCGTCTGGATGACCTTTGTGGCATTCGTCGTCGTACTGTTGATCGCGCTGCCTTACTGGACCGCAGTCGGCGAAAGCCTGCGTATCCAGTAAAGTAAGAGCCCATAACATATTGAAGCGCACACGTGTTTCATTCAGTTATGGGCTCTAATCATCTCTCTCGCCCGTCGCAACGATAAAGGAAAAATTGTTATGGCCGCACGCATCCCGATCATCACACCCGAAAGCGATCTCAATGCCGAGCAAAAGCGTGTTCTTGAAGGCCTGCTGGACCGGCGCGGCGGCCGCATTCCCGGACCTTACCGGTTTACGCTGCACTGCCCGGAAATCACCGAGCTCATGCATCCGTTCGGCGAGCTGCTGCGACTCAAGAGCACCTTTCCGCTGCGCGTTTCGGAAATGGCCATCTGTTCCACTGCCCGCGCATGGGACAGCGACTATATATTCACGTCGCATTCGGCAGGCGCGCTGAAGGCGGGTGTCGAGCTGGCGGTAATTGAGGCAATGCAGCGCGGCGAGCGCCCGGCGTTCAAGCTGAAAGACGAGGAAGCGGTTTACGATTTTGCAATCGAGCTGGTCGTCAATCGCAAGATCAGCGATGCGACGTACAAGCGGGTGCTAGACATGTACGGCGTGAAAAAAGCGGTTGAGCTGTCTGCGCTGATCGGCTATTACTCGCTGGTCGCGTGCACGATCCTTGCGCATGACATGCCGCTGCCGGCGGATGCGCGGCGGCTTTCTCCGCGCAAGTAACGCGGTTGAACTAAGCGGCGACCGCCGCGCCGGCGTGCTTCAATCCCGGCATCGTAAAGCCGATGGCTTTCAATTCGGCTTCCAGCGATTTCGCCTGTTCGGCGGTGAGTGCCACGAGCGGCGGGCGCACAGTGGCCCATACCGGGTCGCTCGCGTAGATCGCGATGCCCTGTTTCAGCGCGCCTATCATCAAGTACTTCTTGCCGAATGCATCGCGTGCGACGTTGAGCTTGGCCTGCTGATCATCCGCGTCGGCGTTCTTCCATTCCATATACAGCTTGTGGATGGCGCCCGGGTTGACGTTCGCGGTCGCGGAAATGGTGCCGACGCCGCCGTTGCGCAGTCCCTGTAGCAGGAACGATTCCGAGCCGACGAACACGTCGAAACCTGATTTCGCGAATGCGTCGAGGAAGGTCTTGGTGTTGTTCCAGTCGCCTGAGCTGTCTTTCATGCCGGCAATTGCGTTCGGATAAGCTTTGAGCAGGCGCTCGACGAGTCCCGGCGTGATGCCGACGACCGCGATCGGCGGGATGTGATAGAGATAAATTTTGAGCTTGGCATCGCCGACGCGCTGGATGACTTCGCTGAAGTGGCGGTAGAGGCCTTCTTCGCTGACACCTTTGTAGTAGAAAGGCGGCAGCATCAGGACGCCGGCGCAGCCATGCTTCACGGCTTGCGTCGTCAGTTTGACCGTTTCGGTGATCGAGCAGCAGCCGGTGCCGGGCATCATGCGCGACGTGTCCACACCCGCGGCGACCAGCGCATCGAGCAACATCGAGCGCTCTTCGGCGGCAAGTGAGTTCGCTTCGCTGTTGGTGCCGAAAACGGCGAGCCCGCAATTCTGCGACAGCAGCCATTGGCAATGCGCGATGAAGCGCTCTTTGTCGGGCGACAGGTCGGCTTTGAATGGTGTGACGACGGGCGACAGTACGCCGCGGATGCGCTGGGTCATGGTCTTCTCCGGAAGCGATGAAAACGAGGGGACGAGGCTCAATAATACACCAATCATCGGGGGCGACCGCTTGCCGCGGCGAGCGCGCATCCTGCATAATCGCAGCCCGGGGCAGGAAATTCCGTTGCCCGTTCCCTCATCACCATTACAAAAAAAATCATGGCCAGTCATCGCAAGAAGCCGGAGGAGTTGCGCAGTCACCGCTGGTACGGCGCGCAGGACATGCGCGCGTTCGGCCATCGCTCGCGCACACTGCAGACGGGTTTTACGCGCGAGGATTTCACCGGCAAACCGGTGATCGCGATCATCAACACGTGGAGCGACATCAATCAGTGCCACGCGCATTTCCGCCAGCGCGCCGAAGAGGTGAAGCGCGGCGTGTGGCAGGCGGGCGGTTTCCCGCTCGAGATGCCGGCGATCACGCTTTCCGAGCCGTTCATGAAACCGTCGACGATGATGTACCGCAACCTGCTCGCGATGGAAACCGAGGAACTGCTGCGCTCGTATCCGGTCGACGGCGCGGTGCTGATGGGCGGCTGCGACAAGACGACGCCGGCGCTCATTATGGGTGCCACGAGCATGAACCTGCCCACGATCTTCATGCCCGCGGGGCCTATGCTGCGCGGCAATTGGCACGGCGAAGCGCTCGGTTCCGGCACCGACACCTGGAAATACTGGGCCGAATTCCGTGCCGGCAATCTCAGCGATCGGGAACTGGCGGAAGTCGAGGAAGGCATCGCGCGCTCGCCGGGTACCTGCATGGTGATGGGCACGGCGTCGACCATGACGTCGGTGGCCGAGGTGCTGGGACTGACGCTGCCGGGCGCCGCTTCGATACCCGCACCGGACTCCAACCATTCGCGCATGGCGAGTTACACGGGCCGGCGTATCGTCGATATGGTATGGGAAGACTTGAAGCCGAGCGACATTCTCAACGCGAAGTCCTTCGACAACGCGATCACCGCGGTGCATGCGCTGTCCGGCTCGACCAATGCGCTGATCCACCTGGTCGCGATGGCGGGGCGCGCCAACGTGAAGCTGGCGCTCGATCGATTCGATGAACTGTCGCGCAAGACGCCGGTGCTGGCCAATGTGCGGCCCGCCGGCGAGAAATACCTGATGGAAGATTTCTACTACGCGGGCGGCCTGCGCGCGCTGCTGGCCGAAGTGCGCGACCTCCTGAACCTCGATTGCATGACCGTCAACGGCAAGACGCTGGGCGACAATCTCAAGGACGCCAAGATTTATAACAGCGACGTGATCCGTCCGCGCGCCAATCCGCTCGCGAAAAGCGGCGGCCTCGCCGTTCTGCGCGGCAACCTCGCACCTGACGGCGCGGTGATCAAGCCCACAGCGGCCGAACAGCATCTCATGAAGCACACTGGCCGCGCGGTGGTGTTCAAGGACTACAACGACATGTCGGAGCGCATTGATAGCGATGCACTCGACGTCGACGAGACGTGCGTGCTCGTGCTTCAGAACGGCGGGCCGCTCGGCGGTCCCGGCATGCCGGAGTGGGGGCAATTGCCGATCCCGAAGAAATTGCTCGAGAAGGGCGTGCGCGACATGGTGCGCATCTCGGACGCGCGCATGAGCGGCACTTCGTACGGCGCCTGCGTGCTGCACGTAGCACCCGAGTCTTTCATCGGCGGGCCGCTAGCGTTCGTGCGCGACGGCGACATGATCGAACTCGACGTTGCCGCCCGCAGGCTCGAACTGAAGGTCAGCGATGCCGAACTCGCCAAGCGCCGCGCCGCCTGGAAGCAACCGAAAGTGGTTTACGAGCGCGGCTATGGC
>JBDSSV010000475.1:0-2563 GCA_039928535.1 Burkholderiales bacterium | reverse complement strand
TTTTGGCTTCGGCCGCTGCGCTTAACTTGCCTCGCAAGTTAGCCTTCGCCGAAGTCCCCAAGGCGGCGAGACTCAGGAGCGCCGGTGCTCGCCCGGGTATTTTGGCTTCGGCCGCTGCGCTTAACTTGCCTCGCAAGTTAGCCTTCGCCGAAATCCCCAAGGCGGCGAGCCTCAGGAGCGCCGGTGCTCGCCGACCTTGACGATTTTCATGGTATTGGTGCCGCCGGCTTTGCCGAAAGGCTCGCCTATCGTCAATATGATGTAGTCGCCGGAATTGACCGCGCCCCGCTTCAGGAGCTCATCCTCGGCCATATATAGCGCGCGCTCGGGATCGCGCGCACCTTTGAACTTGACTGGATATACGCCTCGAAATAGGGTGACCCGGCGGCGTGTCTCGACTACCGATGACAGCGCGTATAACGGCACCCGCGAATTCATGCGTGACATCAATAATACGGTTTTGCCGCTTTGCGTAAGCGCCGCGACGGCCTTGATATTGAGGCTATTGGCAGTGAATATGGTCGCGCGCGCAATCGCTTCTTCAACAGACGCCGGCGGACCGTCGCGCCGGCGTTCGATAATCGCAACGTCCTCCTTTTCCGCCTCCAGACAAACGCGTGCCATCGCGGCGACTGTTTCCACCGGAAACTGGCCGGCCGCGGTCTCCGCCGACAGCATCACCGCGTCGGTGCCGTCGAGCACCGCGTTCGCGACGTCGGACACTTCGGCGCGCGTCGGAATCGGATTGTTTATCATCGATTCCATCATCTGCGTCGCCGTGATTACGAGCTTGTTGCGTTCACGCGCCATGCGGATCATGCGTTTCTGCAACGCGGGCACCACGGCATCGCCGACCTCGACCGCAAGATCGCCACGCGCCACCATGATGGAATCCGATGCATCGACGATTTCACCCAGCGCGGGAATCGCCTCGGCGCGCTCGATCTTCGCGCACAACAGCGCCTTGCCGCCTGCTTTGATCATCAGATCGCGCGCCCACTGGATGTCCGCGCCCGACCGCGGAAACGACACCGCGAGGTAATCGGCTTTGAGTTGCGCCGCTGTCTTGATGTCCTGCATGTCTTTTTCGGTCAGCGCCGGCGCGGTCAGGCCGCCGCCTTTGCGGTTGATGCCTTTATTGTTCGACAGCGCGCCGCCTTGTTCGACCACGCAGTCGATGCGCGAGCCTTTGACCCCTTTCACCGCGAGCACGATGCGGCCGTCGTCGAGCAGTAAGGTGTCGCCCGGACTCACGTCTTGCGGCAGATTTCTGTAATCGAGGCCGACCCGGCTTGCATCGCCCATTTTGCAGTCGGCATCGAGTACGAATTTTGCGCCGGAATCGAGCGTGATGCGATCGCGCTCGAAGCGGCCGATACGTATCTTCGGCCCCTGCAGGTCCACCAGCACGCCGACCGAGCGGCCGGCCTTGCGCGCGAGCTCGCGCACGAGTTCGACGCGCGCGCTGTGTTCCTTCGCCGTACCGTGCGAGAAATTCATGCGCACGACGTCGAGACCGGCTTCGATCATGCGTGCGAGCGTTTTTTTATCGCTCGACGCGGGGCCGAGCGTGGCGACGATTTTGGTACGACGGGTAGTCACGATGGTGTGTTGTCGGAATCGGGAGTTGGACAAGAGCGTAACTGGAATCGCGGCAATCCTCAATCTTATTGCCGCTGCGCGCGCTGCTCGAGAATCTCCACCGCGGGCAGTTTTTTGCCCTCGAGATATTCGAGGAACGCGCCGCCGCCGGTCGACATATACGACACCTGGCCGGCAATGCCGTATTTGGCGATAGCCGCGAGCGTATCGCCCCCGCCGGCAATCGAAAATGCCCTGGATTCGGCAATCGCGCGCGCGATACGCTCGGTGCCGGCGCCGAACTGGTCGAGTTCGAATACGCCCACCGGACCGTTCCAGATAATGGTGCCGGCCCTGGCAATCAGCGCTGCGAGCATGTCAGCGGTTTGGGGACCGATATCGAGGATCATGTCGTCGGCGCCAACTTTGTCGGCGGCGACCAGATGCGCGCGCGCGCGCGTCGACATCTCACCTGCGACCACAACGTCGACCGGTAGCGGCACCTGCGCACCGCGTGTTTTCATGTAGTCGATAATAGCCTGCGCCTCGCTAATCAGGCTGGCCTCCGCCAGCGACTTGCCGACGCCCAAGCCGGTGGCGAGCATGAAAGTGTTCGCAATGCCCCCGCCGACGATCAACTGGTCGACTTTTTCCGCGAGCGATTTGAGTATTGTCAGCTTGGTCGACACTTTGGAACCGGCGACGATTGCGACCAGCGGCCGTGCGGGATCGCGCAGCACTTTCGCCAGCGCCTCCAGCTCGGCGGCCATCAATGGTCCGGCGCACGCCGTGGCGGCGTACTTGGCGATGCCGTGGGTCGTCGCTTCCGCGCGATGCGCGGTACCGAACGCGTCGTTGACATAGACATCGCACAACGCCGCCATTTTCTTCGCGAGGGTGTCGTCGTTTTTCTTTTCGCCTTTGTTGAAACGGCAGTTTTCTAGCATCACGATACTGCCGGGCTTGACGTCGACGCCGTCCA
>JBDSSV010000474.1:0-2620 GCA_039928535.1 Burkholderiales bacterium | reverse complement strand
AGCGCAATCGCGCCGCCGTTCGGATTTACGCGCTTGTCGTCGAACGCAACGCCGAGACCTTTAAGGCACGACAGTACCTGGGTGGCGAAAGCTTCGTTGATTTCGATGATGTCCATGTCCTTGATCGTCAGCCCCGCGCGGGCAAGCGCTTTCTTGGATGCAGCAACCGGTCCTATGCCCATGATGCGCGGAGGTACGCCCATCGCTGCAGTCGCAATCACGCGCGCAATCGGCTTGACGCCGGCTTTTTCACCCGCCTGCAGGCTGCCCATGAGAATGGCGACCGCGCCGTCGTTGACGCCCGACGCATTGCCGGCGGTGGTGACGCCGCCTTCATAGAGGACTTTCATTTTGGCGAGAGTGGCCATGTCGGTCTGCGGCCGCGGATGCTCGTCATCAGCGACGGCCGGCACCGGGCCTTTACGCGTAGCGGGCATCTCGACCGGGCCGATTTCGCCGGTGAAAAAGCCTTCGCCTTTGGCAATCGAATACTTCTGCTGCGACGCCAGCGCAAACTGATCGGCTTCCTCGCGTTTGATATCGTATTCTTTAGCGAGATTGTCAGCGGTCTGCGGCATCTGGTCGTCGCCGAAGAGCTTGGTCAGCTTGGGGTTCGAGAAACGCGGGCCGATCGTGCTGTCGTAAATGCGGAGATCGCGCGCAAACGGGTTTTCGCTCTTGGCGAACACGAACGGCGCGCGGCTCATGCTCTCGGTGCCGCCGACGAGAAAAACATCGCCCTCGCCTGCCGTGATCGAATGCGCCACGTGCGCGATCGCGCCGAGACCGCTCGCACAATTGCGCTGCAGGACCGTGCCCGGGATTTCAATCGGCAGGTCAGCCGCCAATCCGGCATGACGCGCTACGCAGCGGGCGTCTTCGCCGCCCTGGTTGGCGCAGCCGACAACGATGTCCTCGATCTGCTCGGCCTTGAACTTACTGCCGGCGAGCACCGATTTGATCGCACTGGCGAGCAGGTCGTCGGGACGGACTTTGGCGAGCGAACCGGCATAACGGCCGAACGGCGTGCGCTTTCCATCATAGATATAGGCGTTGAGCATGTGAGTTCCTTAGAGTGTCAATCAGGGTTCAGTGGTGAGAGCGGATACGCCAAGCTTGGCGCGGCGCGTGAGCCAGATGTTGGGACGGTAACGCGGATCGCCGTAGATGCGATACATCGCGGTGAGCACGCGGTAAATGCGCTCAACGCCCAGCACGTCGGCGAACCTGAACGGGCCGTTCGGGTAGTTCAGCCCCAGTGTGACTGCTTTGTCGATGTCGGCAGGTGTGCCGACGCGGCTTTGTGCGATCGAGCAGCCGATGTTGACTACCATCGCGACGATGCGCTGCGCGATGAAGCCCGGGCTGTCGCGGCATACCGTGACCGGAACGCCGTCCGAGGCGAGCAAGCCGTGCGCCGCATCGCGATAGGCCGGATCGGTCAACGGCGTGCCCATGATGGTGCGCCGTTTGACCATCGGGAACAGCGTGTCCACCGCCACGGTACGCTTGGGATCGAGCCGCTGCTCGACGGCGCAAGTTGTTGCATCGTCGCCTATCGGCGTCACCAGGCACAACGCTTGCGTACTTGGCGTGGTACCCGTGTCGATTTTCGCTCCCAGTGTTTCCAGCAAGGCAATCAGTGCCGCATGTCCCGCAGGCTCGACCTTGCTTACCCACACGCTGTCGGGACGCGCGGCCGGCGCTGGCGCTTCCGGCGCGACGATTGCTTTCATGTCTGCGTCGTAGTTGTAGAAACCCTTTTTGGTCTTGCGGCCGAGGACGCCCGCCTCAAATCGCGCCTGCATGATCAGGCTCGGCCGGTAGCGCGGCTCCTGGAAGAACTGGTTGTAGATGAGGACGGACGCGGGCTGCGTGACATCGAGGCCGGTTAATTCCATCAATTCGAACGGGCCCATGCGAAAGCCACCTACGTCGCGCATCACGCGGTCGACGTCGGTGAAGTTCGAAACGCCCTCATAAACGAGATGCGACGCTTCCAGCGAAAACCCGCGCCCTACCTGGTTCACCAGGAAGCCGGGCGCGTCGGTGCAGCGCACCGGCTCTCGCGTCATGCGCTTGCCGATGGTGACGAGCGCCTCGCATACCCATTCTTCAGTGAGCAATCCGGAGATGACCTCGACGAGCCGCATCAGCGGCACCGGATTGAAAAAATGGAACCCGGCGAAACGCTGCGGCGTCTTGAGTTTGGCCGCGATCGTAGTGACCGACATCGACGAAGTGTTGCTCGCTAGTATGCAGTCCGCCGCGACGATATTTTCCAGCTCGCCGAAGACCTGGCGCTTGACGTCGAGGTTCTCGACCACCGCCTCGATGACCGCATGACATGGCTTGAACTCGGTCAATGCGTTAATGACTTTGATGCGCGCCGTGGCAGCCGCTGCATCTTCCTTGCTCATACTGCCCTTTTCCGCCGCTCGCGCGAGCATCTTGGCGACGAATTCGTGCGCTTCGGCGGCGGCGCCGGCACGCGTATCCATCATCAGCACGTTAATGCCGCCCGCGGCGGCCACCTGCACGATGCCGCGGCCCATGGCGCCCGTGCCGAGCACGCCTATGGTGAGATCGGGGCGGTTTGCGTCGAACTTCATGTCATCCT
>JBDSSV010000473.1:0-3089 GCA_039928535.1 Burkholderiales bacterium | reverse complement strand
GTCCATGCTATTCACGGCTTCGTCCCCTTGTCTGTGCCGGGCTTGCGCTCCAGCTCGCGCACCCGCTGCGCGAGCTCGTCGAGCTTGCGCAGTTGCGCGGCGTTTTTCAACCAGCGCTCGTGCGTCGAGAACGGGTAGACGCCCGTATATGTGCCGGGTTGTTCGAGCGATTTCATGACGAGCGTGCCGGCCGAAATATTTACATTATCCGCGATTGTGATATGGCCGTATATCATCGCGGCGCCGCCGAGTTGGCAGTTGCTGCCGATAGTCGCGCTGCCGGCGATGCCGACGCAGGCGGCAATCGCCGTATGGGCGCCGATCCTGACGTTGTGCGCGACCTGGATCTGGTTGTCGAGTTTGACGCCGTCGCCGATCACGGTGTCCTCGAGCGTGCCGCGGTCTATCGTCGTATTGGCGCCAATTTCCACGTCATCACCGATTACCACGCCGCCAATCTGCGGGATTTTCTTCCACGCGCCATCTTCGCGCGCGATGCCGAAACCGTCCGCGCCGATGACCGCGCCGGCGTGGATCGTGCAACGCGCGCCGATTCTGCACGCTTGATACACCGCTACGTTCGCGTGCAGCGTGGTGTCCTCGCCCACCACCGAATCATCTCCGATGAAGCAGCCCGCCCCGATATGCACGCGCTTGCCGATGCGCACGCGCTTGCCGATGACGGCCGCCGCCGCGATGCCGGCGGTCTTGTCGATCCGCGCCGATTTGTCGACCGCCGCTGCCTTGTGAATACCGGCGATCGTTGCGGCAACGGGGTTCAGCAGCGCTGAGACCTTGGCGAAATAAGCGTAAGGATTGGCGCATACGATGCGCGCCGCGGCAGTGGCGCCCCGCGCGTCCGCGCCGACTATCACCGCCCCCGCCCGGGATTCCTTGAGCTGCGCCAGATATCGCGCCTGAGATATGAATGTTATGTCGGATGGTCCGGCCGCCGCTACCGTGGCGACCTGGCTGACGCGCACTTGCGGATCGCCGATTAATTCGCCGCCGAACCTGCCGACGATATCACCGAGCTTGTAGGACTTGCGCCTGGTCATGAACCTCCCGCTGCGCGGCCGGGTTTTGCGTCAGTCCCTGCTGCGGCGCAGCCCAACTACTTCTCGGCCGCGAGAGCTTTCAAAACCCGTTCGGTAATGTCGATGCGCGGACTGCGATACACCGCCTCCTGCAGTATGAGGTCGAATTTTTCCGCCTCCGCGATCTGCTTGATGGCCTTGTTGGCGCGCTCGAACAGTGACGCCAGTTCCTCGTTACGCCGCAGGTTCAGGTCCTCGCGAAACTCGCGTTGCAGGCGCTGGAATTCGCGCGTCTGGCGGCCGAGCTCGTTCTCCTTGCTGCGGCGGTCCGACTCGGCCATCGTCAAGGCGTCCTTTTCGAGTTGCCCCTGCAGGCTCTTGATCTGCGTTTCGATTTTGCGCATTTCCTGCTCGCGCGGCGCGAATTCCTTTTCAAGCTTCTTGGTCGCGCGTTCCGCCGGCACCGATTCGCGGTTAATGCGATCGGCATCGATAAAACCTATCCTGAAGTCCGCCGCCTGCGCGTTCGAAAAAGCACCTGCCGCCGCCATGGCGGCCACAAATATGAATGAATGAAATTGCTTCAACGTCATCTCCTTACACATGCATTAACCGGCCCGGGCGCGCTAGAACTGCTGTCCGAACTGGAACTGTATTTTTTGCGTCTTGTCACCGGTCAACTTCCTGAACGGCTGCGCAAAGCTGAGCTTCAGCGGGCCGAACGGCGACACGTAAGATACCGCGATACCCGCTGCCGCACGCGTATCGCTGAAAGTGTAGGTCTCGCCGATTATCCCGGCGTCCACGAACGCTGACAGGCGGATCGACTTGTCGTTTTGCAGGCCCGGGACCGGAAACAGCACTTCGAAATTTCCCACCAGTTTGCGGCTGCCTCCGGTAGGATCGCCATTGATGTCCTTGGGTCCGATATTCGCCGGAGAGAAACCGCGCACGGACGTCGGACCGCCCGAATAATAGTTGCGGAAGAACGGCAGCGGCTTGCCGGCGTAGCCGCCGCCGTAACCGATCTCGCCGTTAACGTAGAACACGAAATTTCCAATGATCGGAATATAGCGCTTGTGCTCCGCACTTAACTTGTAAAAACGCAGCGTGCCGCCTGGCAGACCCGTTTCGATGTTGCCGCGCGTGATCGCGCCGGAGGTCGGATAGATTGCACTGTCCCGCGTGTCCCTGCCCCACCCGGCCGTGCCGAGCACAGCGGTATTTTTGGAGCCGAAGGTGTTGACGTAATTGGCGATTATGATGGGAGCGCCGGTGAACGCTGTAATACTGGTATCTTCGAAGCCCAAGCCCACCGTGACGGTATCGATATCGGTGAACGGTATGCCCAGACGTGCCTGCGCGCCGTTGGTCGACGTCTCGTACAAGCCTAGACCCAGCGCCGACGGGTTGCTCTTGCGGTGATAGAGGTCGAAACCCCGGCTGACGCCGTCGACCGTCCAGTACGGCTGCGTAAATGACAGCGAATAAACGGTGTTGATCTTGCTTGAATTGATCTGTACGGCGAGATGGTTACCGGACCCAAACACGTTTTGCTGGGTAATGCCGCCGCTCAGTATCACGCCTTCGCTGCCGTAGCCGGCGCCAAACAGGATATTGCCCGTCGGCTTTTCGGTCACATTGACGTTGAGGTCGACCTGATCGGTCGTGCCGGGAACGCTCGGCGTCTCGACGTTGACCTCCGCGAAATAGCCGAGGCGGTCAACGCGCTGCTTGGATTTCGTGATATTTTCCGCCGAGTACCAACCGCCTTCGAGTTGGCGCATCTCGCGGCGTATGACTTCGTCGCGAGTTTTGGTATTGCCGGTCACATTGATGCGCCTAACGTAAACCCGGCGGCCCGGGTCAACGAAGAAAGTGAAGCTGACCTTGCGTTTTTCCTTGTCCAGCTCCGGCACCGCGTTGACGTTGGCGAACGCATAGCCGTCGTTGCCGATGCGGTCACTCAGGAGTTTGGTCGACTCGGTGAGCTTGCTGCGTGAAAAAATCTCGCCACTCTTGATCTTGATAAGCTTGCGTGCCTCGACCTCG
>JBDSSV010000472.1:0-13732 GCA_039928535.1 Burkholderiales bacterium | reverse complement strand
CAAGGGCAAGCTGCTGCCAGGCGGGGACCTGCGCGACGCCTACACGCCCTCCTTCAGCCTGCTGGGCGCCGAGTCGCTGATCCTGGAGCAATCGGAAATTGGCCGCATTTCCGACTCCATCAAGGACTGCCTGCGCTGCGGCAAATGCAAGCCGGTCTGCGCAACGCACGTGCCGCGCGCCAATCTGCTCTACAGCCCGCGCAACAAGATACTCGCGACGTCGCTCCTGATCGAAGCTTTTCTATACGAAGAGCAGACGCGCCGCGGCATTTCGCTCGACCATTTCGACGAATTCAGCGACGTCGCCGATCATTGCACGGTGTGCCACAAGTGCCTGAAGCCGTGCCCGGTCGATATCGACTTCGGCGACGTGTCGATCGCGATGCGCAACTTCCTGCGCCGCCAGGGCAAGAACAAATTCAATCCCGGCACCGCCGCTTCGATGCTGTTCCTGAACGCCACCGATCCGCGCAAGATCAAAATCGTGAGAAAACTCATGATCCAGTGGGGCTATAAGGTGCAGCGTATCGCGTACCGTGCGGTCAAGGCGCTGGGGCTCGCGCAGGCGCAGACCGCAGCGCCACCCGCCACCGTCGGCAAGACCGCTTTGAAGGCCCAGGTCATCCACTTCATCAACAAGCCGATGCCGGGCGGACTGCCGAAGAAGGCGTCGCGCGCGCTGCTCGGTATCGAAGACGCGCGCATCGTGCCCGTCATCCGCGACCCGCAGAAAGTCAACGAGGACTCGGACGCCGTGTTCTATTTCCCGGGCTGCGGCTCGGAGCGCCTCTTCAGCCAGGTCGGTCTCGCCACGCAGGCGATGCTGTATGAAATCGGTGCGCAATGCGTGCTGCCGCCTGGTTATTTGTGCTGCGGCTATCCGCAAACGTCGGCCGGCGATGAAGCCAAGGGCCAGCAGATCAGCACCGACAACCGCGTACTGTTTCACCGCGTCGCCAATACGCTCAACTATCTCGACATCAAGACCGTCATCGTGTCCTGCGGCACGTGCATGGATCAATTGCAGAAATACGAATTCGCCAAGATTTTCCCGGGCTGCCGGCTGCTCGATATCCACGAGTACTTGCTCGAAAAAGGCGTCAAGCTCGAAGGGGTCAATGGCGTGCGCTACATGTATCACGATCCCTGCCACACGCCGATGAAAACCTATCAGCCGCTGAAAGTCGTCAATCAACTGATGGGAACCAAGGTTGAGCTGAACGACCGCTGCTGCGGCGAGTCCGGCACGCTGGCCGTGACGCGGCCGGATGTTTCGACCCAGGTGCGCTACCGCAAGGAAGAGGAAATGCGCAAAGGGGCGAATCAATTGCGCGCGGATGGTTTCGACGGCCAGATCAAGGTTCTGACTTCGTGCCCATCGTGCCTGCAGGGTCTCTCGCGCTTCGAAGACGACGCCGGCACCGATGCCGACTACATCGTGGTCGAAATCGCCAGACATCTGCTCGGCCCGAACTGGATGGCCGACTATGTGACAAAGGCGAATCGCGGCGGCATCGAGCGCGTATTGCTTTGAGCCATTGCGGCGCGTCGGCGACCGCCAAATCCTGCGGTATGATATTCGCACCCTACGCCCGCCAGGTGGGCATCAACTTCGAGCGCGCGACATTTGCCGGCTGAAACTCCGGCTAGCGGAATCGACTCTCCAGCACGTGCTTTGGAATGTTGCGGATATTGAGCCGCCGGTGGGCGCGCGCATTTGCGTTACACTTCAAAGTGACCGTTGCTCGATACCTGAAGCGAACGTTAAAAAAATGCCGTCTGTCCAGGACTGCGAGCTGTGCTCGCCAATCGCAGGCCCAGTGCTGTGGCGCGATGACCGCTGCCGCGTGATACTGGTCGCCGATCCCGACTATACCGGCTTCTGCCGCGTGATCTGGAATTCCCATGTCAGCGAAATGACCGATCTGGCGAGCATCGATCAGCGACATTGCATGCACGTGGTTTTGGCCGTCGAACGGGCGGTTCGCAACGTGCTCAAGCCGTACAAAATCAACCTCGCCAGCTTCGGCAACATGACTCCGCATTTGCATTGGCATGTGATGGCGCGCGACCGCGACGATGCGCATTTTCCGCAGCCGGTATGGGGCGAAAGACAGCGCGCGACGCGCCACGAGGCAGATGCCGAAAGCATGGCGCGGTTGCGCGAGGCGCTCGCATCCCAACTTTTGAACTTACTATCAAAACCTCTTCTAAATCACTGAACGTGAATTATTTCCGCCCTTTCTGTAAGATTACATAAGGACGTGACCTTCATCACATACAGGCGCCGCTGGTGTCGGCTATTGTGCCCTCGGTCGGCGGGGCTTGCGAGTGTGAAATGCCGACTTTAAGCTCGCGTTTGAACTGGATGCATCCGTCGGACTGGGCAGCATGCGGCGGTTACTGGAGGCGGGGCCCGGATGGTTAATCAAGCGACGTCGCTGCATGCGGCGCAATTGCAGTTTACCGACAGCGCCGGCTGCAATCGCTGGCTCGAGTCGCTGCCGCTTACCAATTTGCAATCTGCGCAGCGCCTGCTGACGGAACAGCTCGCGCTGGTCACGCGGGAAGCCACGGTGGCGCCCGGCGAACTGCTGCGCATCCTGGAAACGCTGCGCGAACCGGCTTATTACGTGCAAAGCGAACTGGCGCGTAAGTACACCGCCAAGCCGCTGCCCCTCGACAGCAACGAAGCCGCGTTATGGACGCGCGCGATGGAACTATGGCAGGTGTTCAGCGACGGCTATATCGCCTGCCGCGATGCTCACGTGCGCGGCGATCCGGCCTTGCGCAGCCATGGCGCGCTCATCGTAATGCGCTGCCTGCGCTACACGGCAAACGTAATGTTCGAGCATTACCGCATTTACCGTCACGTGCCAGCCAAACAGTGGAAAGCCCTGCACCGGCTGTACGTATTCGCCGAGCAAAGTGGGTTTGCGCACACGGTGGTCGCCGACAAATTCAATGAGCAGGAAGTCGACTCGAGCTGCTGCGCCGCGTATGCGCAGGCATTGCTCGCCGAACTGGCGAATCCATTTGCGCTGTCCGGCCGGCAGATGGAGTTTCTCGCGCGCTGGACCGAGAAGTGGTCGGCGCTGGTGAATCTGTCGGCGCAGCCTTTGCCGCAATCCGCGATCCCTGCACTGAGCGTCGATCTGGCGGGCAGCGCGGGCCCGAAATTCACCGGGGAGTGCGAGACGGTCGCGACCCTGCGCCATCTCGACCTCGAGCAAATCGGCCGCACACTGCGCCAGACCATTACGCTGTTGAAGCAGGGCCAGACGCCGACCATGCTCGATCTCGGCGAGGACGCGCGCCAGCCGGGCTGCGAAAACCTGCTGATGCTGCTCTACATCCAGTGGTGCCGCGCGGGCACCGGCCGCGGCGAACAACGCAATATGATCGAGGAGAAGGCGCAGGTATGCTTGGGCGTGCACGCGGCCCATTACTTCATCAGCGGCCGCTCGTTCCGCACGCCGGGCGCGTCGGTGTCGCGGCAGGAAGAGCACGAATTGCAACTCTTCGGCCATATCAGCGAACGCACCGAACGCGCGCAGGTGTCGACCCAGAGTTCCGCGGTGGAATCGTGGGAACTCGTGAACCAGAGCAACTCGGGCTTCATGTGCATGCTGCGCGAGCCCGACGCCGAATTGCGCATCGGCCACAACCAACTGGTCGCGGTGCGCCGCGGCAGCAGCAAGCTGTTTTATCTCGGACTCGTGCAGTGGCTGCGCGTCGAAGAAACCAACGGCCTCTACGTTGGTGTGCGCCTGTTTCCCGGCATCGCGCGGGCGGTGGTCGCTAAGCCCGCGAATTTCCAGGCGCCCTCCGGCATCAACGGCTACGAGCGCGCCTTGCTGCTGCCCGAGATGGCGGTGCCGGCGACGCCCGCTACTTTGATCCTGCCGACGGGTTGGTATCAGGCCGGACGCTTCGTCGAGCTTTTTGGTGAGCAGAAGCAGGTCGCCAAGCTCGTCAACGTGCTCGAGAAAGGTAGCGATTTCGATCGCTGCACCGTGACGCTGGTCTAAGGGTCGCAGCCGGCCGGGCCAGCGCAAATGCCGCGTTAGGCGCGCGCGAAAAATATTGCAGTGCGTGCAAGTCGGCTATGATGCTCATCCTGATATTTCCGCTAGAACATGACTCCGATGGCCGCACCCGCTACTCGCACGCCGACGCCCACCGAAATCAAGCTGCACCAGAAATCGCGGGTCCTCGAGATCACTTATGCCGATGGCAAGGTATTCGCGTTGCCCTGCGAGTTCTTGCGCGTGCACTCGCCGTCCGCCGAAGTGCGCGGTCACGGGCCCGGTCAGGAAGTGTTACAAACCGGCAAAAAAGACGTCTCGGTCGCGCGCATCGAGCCGGTCGGCACCTACGCCGTGCAATTGTATTTTTCCGACGGCCACGAGACCGGCATCTATTCGTGGGACCTGCTCTACGATTACGGGCAGCGCCAGCAGGAAATGTGGACCCATTACCTGGGCCGCCTCGCAGAAGCCGGCGCCAGCCGCGAAAAAAAGAGTCCCTGAAACAGCGCGCATGATTGTGCCGCTTTCGCGCTAAGCTCATAACTATGAAAACCACCGACTTCGGTTTCGAAAAAATTTCCGCGGACGACAAGGCGCGTCGCGTCGCCGACGTGTTTGATTCCGTCGCCGCGCGCTACGACCTGATGAACGATCTGATGTCGGCGGGCCTGCACAGGGTATGGAAACGTTTTACGGTCGAGCAAAGCGGTGTGCGGCCCGGCCAGCGCGTGCTCGATGTGGCCGGCGGCACTGCCGATCTGGCCGTCCAGTTCGCACGCCGCGCGGGCAGCAGCGGCGAGGTCGTGCTGACCGACATCAATCCCGCGATGCTCGCGCGCGGCCGCGACCGCATGCTCGACGCCGGCCTGGCCGCCGCCGCGGTCCAATGCGACGCGGAGCGGCTGCCGTTTCCGGACGCGTATTTCGATTGCGTGAGCGTGGCGTTCGGTCTGCGCAACATGACGCGCAAGGATTGCGCGCTGGCCGAAATGCGCCGCGTATTGAAATCCGGCGGCCGTCTGCTCGTGCTCGAATTTTCGCGCGTGTGGCAGCCGCTGCGGCCGCTCTATGACGCCTATTCGCTCAAGGTTTTGCCGCTGCTCGGCAAGCTCGTCGCCAACGACAGCGCGAGTTATCAGTATCTGGCTGAGTCCATACGAGTGCATCCGGACCAGGAGCAATTGAAGACGCTGATGGAACAAGCCGGGCTGGAACGGGTCGAATACTTCAATCTGAGCGCCGGGGTCGTCGCGCTGCATCGCGGCTACCGGTTATGACCTGAGGCCGGCTGTTCGTCCAAAAAGGAGGCTGTCATGCTGAAGATATCCGTGCTGATTTTCGCGACAATGCTGGCTGCCGACCTGGCCGCGGCGGCGGTCGGCGATGCCTACGTGTATCGCATTTCAAACGGCTATAACAACGAGCCGCGCGGGAAAATAAGTTATCGCGTCGACAAAGCCGAAGCCGATCGCGTAGAGATGGCGGTCACGACCGATACGCCGGGCGCCGGCAGCACGCGCACCGAGGTGTATACCAAAAACGGTAACTGGCTGCGTCACCCGCTCGCCAGCCATGACCAGCTGCGCGAGCTCGAGTTCGCCACGGCGTTGCCGGTCTACGCGCCGGCGGGCGAAACCAGCGGATCGTGGTCGGCGCGCGTCGACGCAGTCGAGCCGGCGACGCGGCAACGCAGCAGCGTGCGTATCGACGGCGAGATCGCGGGCAGGGAGCGCATCACCGTGCCCGCAGGCACTTTCGATACCATCAGGATCGTGCGCCGCACTTACGCCGGCGATTGGGACGGGTTCAAGCGCGAGACCCGCATCCATGACGTTGAATGGTACGCCCCGGCGCTCGGCCGCCCGGCGAAAAGCGAAAGCAAGTCCGAGTGGCAGGACACGAGCCGTTGCGGCCGCGGCGGCTGTCCCTGGTTTCGCGGCGACTGGAACATATACGAACTGGCTGAAATCAGCCCGGCCAGGCCCTGAACGACCCTAACCGCGTAAAATCATTACGAACGCAATACCCGTCAGACTGTCGGATATTGGTAGTATGATGCCCCGCTGTAGTCTTTCCGAGGAGGAAATATGAATATCAAATGGACGGCGATAATCGCCGCGGTGTTAAGCGTAGGTCTGTTCGCGATGGACGCCGATGCCAAACGGCTCGGCGGCGGCTCCAGCATAGGCAGGCAACGCACGATCACACAACCCGCGGCCAAGCCGCCAGCCCAACAGCAGGCGCCGGCCGCCGCGCCGGGCACCCCGGCGCCGCAACCGTCCGGCATGAGCCGCTGGCTCGGACCGCTGGCGGGACTTGCAATAGGCGCCGGCCTGGCCTCGATGTTCATGGGCAACGGTCTCGGCGGCGCATTCGGCAGCATCCTCTTGATGCTGGCGATCGCCGCGGCGGTAATCTTTGCGCTGCGGAAGTTCCGTGGGAAGCCCCAGGGCGCGCCTCTCGAATACGCGGGCACACCTAACCGCAATATCAATGCACCTGCGCCGCGCCCGGATTTCGCGAGCGGATTCGGCGGTGCCGCGCCCCCGGCGCAATTACCGGACCGCTTTCCGCCGGGATTCGACGTGACGCAATTCGCGCACCATGCAAAACTGAATTTCACCCGCCTGCAGGATGCAAACGATAAAGGTGATCTGTCGACCATGCGCGATTTCATGACGCGCAGCATGTACGCGGAGATTGAGCGCGACATCAAGGCGCGCGGCGCGGCACCGCAGAAAACCGACGTCGTGACGCTCGACGCGGAGGTCGTGGAAGTCGTCACGGACGGGACCCTCTATGTCGCGAGCGTAAATTTCAGCGGCATGATCCGTGAAGACGGCGATGCGGCCGCCGCGCCGTTCAGCGAAACCTGGCATCTCGAAAAACCGCTCGACAGCAGCACCGGCTGGCTGATCAGCGGCATTCAGCAGAACTGACCTCGTCGCATGTCGGGGGCGGCCCACGCAGACGCGCACGCCGCCCCCGGTCGCGGGCTCAAGCCGCCGGCCGCGGCCGCGCTGAATCATCTGCTCAAGAGCGCGTCATGGGCACGCGAGCGTTTGCGGCCTTTTGCCGGCAAAATCGCGCGCTTTGAATTAGCGCCTTTCACCGTCACGGTCGTCATCCTCGGTTCCGGCGAAGTTGCCGACGCGCCCGCGCCCGCCGTGCCCGACGCGGGTTTCACGCTGACGCCGGGCGTTGCACTACGCACGCTCGCCGGCGATGCCGACGCCTGGCAAAAAGTCGCGGCCACCGGCGATGCGGCGCTCGCGCGAGAAATTCTCTACATCGCGCAGAACCTGCGCTGGGATGTCGAGGAAGACTTGAGCCGGGTGTTCGGCGATATCGCCGCGCATCGCATGGTCGCCGGCGCTGCCAGTCTCATGCGCTGGCAACGCGACACTGCCGCCGGCTTCGCGCGTGCGGCCGCGGCATACTGGACGGACGAGCGCCCGCTGGTCGCCGCGAGGCACGACGTCGAACGCTTCACGAACGAAGTCGATAGCCTGCGCGATGACGTCGCGCGTCTGGAAAAGCGCATCGAGCAACTCGCGGGACGAGCGGCCAAACCCGTCACGCAATAAGTAGCACAAGCCGGTACTTTCCGCCGCGCACTCGCCCCGCACCTGCGCGGCGGTTACAATCCGCCGATGCGTTCGTTCCGCCTCGTCAAGATCATTGCGGTCAGCCTGCGTTACGGGCTCGACGAATTCGTGCTCGGTCACGAGCGCGCGCGCGGCCTGCGCGGATTGGTCAAAGCGCTCCTGTTCTGGCGGCGGCTCGACGCGCCGCGCGCGGTGCGCCTGCGGCTGGCGCTCGAAGCGCTGGGCCCGATATTCGTCAAATTCGGTCAATTGCTATCGACGCGCCGCGACCTGCTGCCCGCCGACATCGCCGACGAACTTGCGCGGCTGCAGGACCAGGTGCCGCCGTTCGCGCCCGAGCTGGCGCTGGCTGCGCTGGAGCGCGCGTATGGCAAGCCGTGGGCGCAGGTTTTCCGCGAGTTCGATCCGGTCGCGGTCGCCAGCGCCTCGGTAGCGCAGGTGCATTTCGCGCTGCTGCATGACGGGCGCGAAGTCGCCGTCAAGATCCTGCGCCCCAACATTCCGGAAATCATCCGCAATGACCTCGCGCTGCTCGACGCCGCGGCCGGCCTCGTCGAGCTGCTGTGGGCTGACGGCAAGAGGCTGCGGCCGCACGAGGTCGTCGCGGAATTCGCCAAACATCTCGACGACGAACTCGACCTCATGCGCGAAGCGGCCAACGCGAGCCAGCTGCGCCGCAATTTCACCAATTCGCCGCTGCTGATGGTGCCGGAAATCCATTGGGACTTTTGCGCGAGCGAGGTCATGGTGATGCAGCGCATGCACGGCATGCCGATTTCGCATATCGCCGAATTGCGCGCGCAGGGCGTCGATCTGAAGAAACTGTCGCGCGCGGGCGTGGAGATTTTTTTCACGCAGGTGTTCCGCGACGGTTTTTTTCACGCCGACATGCACCCCGGCAATATTCTGGTCGCCGCCAACGGCCAGTACATAGCGCTCGATTTCGGCATCATGGGCACGCTGACCGCGATAGACAAACACTACCTCGCGCAGAACTTTCTCGCGTTCTTCCGGCGCGACTACCGGCGCGTCGCCGAAATGCATATCGAATCGGGATGGATCCCGCGCAACACCCGCGTCGACGAATTCGAGACCGCCATCCGCGCAGTATGCGAACCGATATTCTCGCGGCCGCTGAAGGACATTTCGTTCGGCCGCGTGCTGCTGCGCCTGTTTCAAACGGCGCGGCGCTTCAATATGCAAGTGCAGCCCCAGCTCGTGATGCTGCAGAAGACGCTGCTGACGATCGAAGGCCTCGGCCGCCAGCTCGATCCGGAACTCGACCTGTGGGTGACGGCCAAGCCGTACCTCGAGCGCTGGATGTCGGAGCAAATCGGCTGGCGCGGCCTCGTGCAGCACATACGCGCCGAGGCGCCCTACTGGAACACGCTGTTTCCCCAGTTGCCGCGCTTAGTAGACCGGTTTCTGCGCAATGAGGGCGCCGAGCGGCTGCAACTGACCATGCAGCATTTGATCGGGGAAACGCGGCGGCAGAATGCGCTGCTGTGCGGCATCGCCGTCGTGCTCGCGTCCATCGCCGGCATGCTGCTCTATTTGGCGCTGTAAGCGCGCCCGCGAGCGCCTCGACGCCATGGCGCCGCATCGTATAATGCGCCATCGTTCTTGCATGCCGCCCGCGCGCCGTTGACATGCTGCTCTGGTTCGTAATCATCTATTGGCTCATCTCGGTCGGCATCGGCCTGTGGGCGGCGCGGCGGGTGAAGACTTCAGCCGACTACGCGGTGGCAGGGCGCAGCCTGCCGCTGTATATCGTCATCGCGACGGTTTTCGCGACGTGGTTCGGCTCGGAAACCGTACTCGGCATACCGGCGACATTTCTGCGCGAAGGGATGGGCGGCGTAATTGCCGACCCGTTCGGCTCCAGCCTGTGTCTGATCCTCGTCGGCCTGTTTTTCGCGCGCCCGTTGTACCGGATGCAGCTGCTGACGATAGGTGATTTCTATCGCAACAAATACGGTCGTACTGTCGAGACGCTGACCACGCTGTGCATCGTGATGTCGTACCTCGGCTGGGTTGCCGCGCAGATATCCGCGTTGGGCCTGGTCTTTCACGTGGTGTCCGAAGGCGCCATGGCGCAATCGACCGGCATGATCGTCGGCGCGGCGACCGTGCTGGTTTACACCATGTGGGGCGGCATGTGGGCGGTCGCCATTACCGATTTTCTACAGATGATCATTATTGTCATCGGCATGCTCTATATCGGCTGGGACGTCAGCCAGCTCGCCGGCGGAGTTTCGGTGGTGGTCGAACATGCCGCGAATGCCGGCAAATTCTCTTCGTTCTGGCCCGACGCTTCTCTGGCCGGCGTGCTTGGCTTCGCCGCCGCGGGCGTTACCATGATGCTCGGTTCAATCCCGCAGCAGGACGTGTTCCAGCGTGTCGCATCGTCAAAAGACGAGCGCACCGCGGGCCGCGCCGCAATCATCGGCGGCTGCCTCTATTTCTGTTTCGCCTTTATTCCGATGTTCCTCGCATACTCGGCAACGCTGATCGATCCGCAACTGGTGCAGAAATTAATCGACGGCGATAAGCAATCGCAGTTGATACTGCCCAATCTGATCTTGAATCACGCGCCGATCTTTGCGCAGATCATGTTCTTCGGCGCGCTCTTGTCTGCGATCAAAAGCTGTGCGAGTGCGACACTGCTCGCACCGTCGGTAACGTTCACCGAAAATATCCTGCGCCCCACGTTCAAGCACCTGAGCGACAAACAATTGCTGCGCCTCATGCGCATCGTCGTGCTGTGCTTTACCGTGCTGGTCACTCTGTTCGCGCTGAATTCGCAGCTCTCGATCTACAAGATGGTCGAAAACGCCTACAAAGTGACGCTGGTGTCGGCATTCGTGCCGCTGGCTTTCGGTCTTTACTGGAAGCGCGCGAATCAGCAGGGCGCGCTCGCCGCCATCTTGCTCGGCCTGGCGACATGGATTTCGCTGGAGATTCTGGCGCCGAACGCGGCCTGCCCGCCGCAACTCGCGGGCCTTTTCGCGGCTCTCGCCGGCATGCTAGGCGGCTCGCTTGCGCCGCTCGTCATCCGGCGAAACCGGCGCCGCAGCATGCGCGCGGCCCGGTGACGCGCTGACGCCGCGGCCCGCACGCATTCCAGTGAGCGGCGCAATACCTGGAGTGTCGTGGTACGGTGCGTTCAGAGTCGTAGTGTTCGCGCTGCTTATCTGCAATACCGCGTACTACCTGGTTGCCGGCACGCCCAGCAAAGGCCTCGATGCATTGGCATGGCTGCTGCTGCTGATGCTGTTCGTGCTCGAAACCGGGTTTTCCGGCCGCTTGTACACGCCGGGCATTGCCGTCGCGGTGCGTATCGCCAGAATAATTGCTGCCATCGGCGTGTGCGCCGCCGGCGCCGGCTACCTCGTCGAGCAAGACAGCCTCGACGCGATAAATTCGGGTTTGTGGATAGCCGTCGTCATCCTTCTCGAAGTCGAAGTACGCCGCCCGCGCGCCGTGGCGCACCATCACATCTGGTTTGCTGCCACCGCCGGCGCCCTATATACGGGACTGGCGGTGCTGGTACTGAGCTGGGCGTGGCGCAACGAATGGATGGACGCTTACGACGCCCTGCTGTGGCTAATTGCATTCGCGGCGATCGAAATGGACTTACTCGCCTTAAAACGCGCCCAGGTTACCGCCTGACCGGCCGCCGGATTTTCGTTTAGTATAGTGTTCACATCTATTCCGGAGGCCACCATGCTGTCGCGCATAACCCCGTTAGTCGCGCTGATCCTGTTCATCACCGGCGTTGCGCACGCCCAATCCTATCCGACGAAGCCAGTGCGCATCATTGTGCCGTTTCCCGCCGGCGGCGGCCTCGACATCACCGCGCGCGCCTTCGGCCAGAAGCTCGGCGACTACTGGGGCCAGACCGTGGTGATCGAGAACCGGCCCGGCGCGAGCGGCATGATCGGGGCCGAGGTGGTAGCGCACTCACCCAAGGACGGCTACATTCTTCTCATCTGCTCGCCGGCTGAGATTGCGTTGAATCCCGCCCTCTACGCGAAAATGACCTACGACCCGTTCAAGGATCTGGCGCCCATTTCGCTCGCCGCGACCTATCCGAACATTATCGTGGTGCATGCGTCGGTGCCGGCGAAGTCAATCAAAGAGCTCATTGCGCTCTCGAAGAAAACCGCCGGCGGACTGCCGTTCGGCTCCAGCGGCACCGGCAGCACCCAGCATCTTGCCGGTGAGTGGCTGAAAACCAACGCGGGCATCAACTATCTGCACGTTCCGTACAAAGGTGCGGCGCCGGCCGTCACCGACCTCGTCGGCGGCCAGATTCCAACCGCCATCCTTGGTCTCGCGCCCATCGTGCCGCACATCAAGTCGGGCCGCGTGCGCGGACTCGCCGTCACCGCGGCGAAACGCAGCGCGGTCACGCCCGACACGCCCACACTGCATGAAGCGGGCATTAATTTCGAGTCGACGCAATGGTTCGGCTTTCTCGCGCCCGCCGGCACGCCGCCCGACGTGATCGCTAAAATTCATGCCGACGTCAAACGGGTCGCGGCCGACGCCGGGGTCAAGGAGCGCCTGATTTCGCTGGGCGGCGACCCGATCAGTAATACGCCGGAAGAATTTGCCGCCTTCATCAAGGCTGAGAACGCCAAGTACGGCAAGGTGATCCGCGACGGCAATATCAAAGCGGACTAATCCCCCGCCGATGGCCGCGCTGCCGGACCATTAACCGAACGTCTGTATTAACGCTGCCACAAACCGCTCATAGTCAGCGCCCGGCAGCAAGTCGATTCCCGCGGCCCCCTGTCTGCCACCGCCCGCGAATTGCCGGCACAGCTCGTCGGCATGACGCGGATTGTCCAGTGGTGAACGCACGCTGACCGTAAAACCGTCGCCGCGCGCAGTCAATACGGCGTGCGCTCGCGCGGGACTGGCCGCCGCAAGTTGATTACCGAACGTGCCGCTCACGCGCCGGCTCCACGCGCGGTCAGGTAGAACATACACCGCCCCGCTCGCCGTCGATAACGCAGGCGCAATTTCACTGGCGAGAAAAAGGTCGTCGGCGCGCGCCGCGCGCAGAATTTCGAATACCGGCTCGCCGCTGATGAACTGAAACGGATCGGCGTAGCGCGCGACGGTCTGATAGAGCTCCGCTGGAGGGTAATTGAGGTCATCGACGCTGTCGCCGTAAGCGTTGTAGTTGATGCACTCGCCCAGTTCACACAATTGCGCGAGTTGAAGGTCGTTCAACGCAAGACTTGCGGCGACCTGCTGTGCCGATGCCGCGAGATTGTCGCCGAATGCCGCGACCACCGCCCAGCCGCGATGGCGGCCTGACAGGTAGCGATCGACCAGCAGGCTGGTGCACACATCGGGCGCGGTATCGATGAAAGTCTCGAGCTGCGGATGGACCGGCACAGCGCCGGTCACATGATGGTCGAAGTATCGGCAACTGGCGCCGCGCGCGAGCAGCGTCTGCAGCGCCGTCGCATTGCGCGCGAGTGAGATGTCCAGCACGGTCACCAGGTCGCCGGCTTGCGCAGCCACGCGGTCGAGCAACGCGATATCGCGCTTGACGCCTGTTACCAGCACGCTCGCGCGCGGTTCGGCCAGCCGCAATTGATGCAAGGCGCAGATGCCGTCCGCATCGCCGTTGAAAACATCATAGAATATCGGCATGTTGCGTGGATTCGGGCCGGGGAATTTCTGAACAAATGGGCAACAACGCCCGCGCGCATATCCCGCCATCAGAGGCCGTCTTGATCAGATGAAAACGCCGGTCAGAGCGCCCCTCGGGATATACGTCGCGCTAGCTTACACACTGGTCATCGTGTATGCCAGCCTGCAGCCTTTTACCGGCTGGCGCATGCCGTCTGCCGAAGTACTGCGTTTTCTGACCGCGCCGTGGCCGCGCTATATCACCGCGTATGACATTGCGCTCAACGTGATTGCGTATCTGCCGCTCGGCGCGATGCTGTTCTTTGCTCTGCGCCCCCCGCTGGCCGCGGCCTTCGCGCTGGTCGCGGCGACAGCGCTCGCAGCCGGCATGAGCCTCGCGCTCGAAAGCATGCAGATGTTCCTGCCCACACGCATCGCTTC
>JBDSSV010000471.1:0-3208 GCA_039928535.1 Burkholderiales bacterium | reverse complement strand
GCCAGGGCACGCTGCAACTGCTCTACGAATACCAGACGATGATGACGTCCCTGACGGCGATGGACGTGACCAATGCAAGTCTTTACGACGGCGCATCCGCGCTGGCCGAAGCGGTGTTGATGGCGGTGCGTGCGCACAAGTCGGCGCGGCGCGTATTGATGCCGGCGACCATTCATCCGGTGTATCGCGCAGTCGTGCGCACGCTCGTCAAGGACCAGAACATCGAGCTCGTCGAGGTGCCGTATTGCAACGAATGCGGCCACTTAATTCCCGCGGCGCTACAGAAATTCGCGGGCGGCGACTATGCCGCGCTGGTCGTGCCGCAGCCGAATTTTTTCGGCGTGCTGGAGCCGGTGGACGAGCTCACGGCGTGGGCGCAGACCAACCGCATGTTGACGATCGCAGTGGTCAATCCGACATCGCTCGCGATATTGAAACCGCCGGGTGAATGGGCGGACGGTGGCGCCGATATCGTGGTCGGCGAAGGGCAGCCGCTCGGCGTGCCGCTCGCGAGCGGCGGCCCGTATTTCGGTTTCATGGCGTGCCGCCGCGAACTTGTGCGCCAGATGCCGGGGCGCATCGTCGGTCGCACCGTCGATGTCGATGGCAAAGCGGGCTACACGCTCACGTTGCAGGCGCGCGAGCAGCATATCCGCCGCTCGAAGGCGACTTCGAATATCTGCACCAACCAGGGACTTGCCGTGACTGCGGCGACTATCTATATGGCGTTGCTCGGCCCCGCCGGCCTCGAGCGCGTAGCGAGCACGTCACACGCGAATGCGCACGCGCTCGCGCAGCGACTGTGCGCCATCCCCGGCGTCACGCGCGCATTCAACGGCGCCGTGTTCCACGAATTCGTCGTGCAACTGAACAAGCCGGCCGCCGACGTATTGCATGCGCTGAAGGCGCAGGGCATACTTGGCGGCCTTGCTTTGACGCTGGACTATCCGGAGCTCGGCAGTGCGCTGCTCGTGTGCGCGACCGAAACCAAGCGCGACGACGACATTGCGCGCTATGCCGACAGCATGCGCCGCATACTCGGCGGCACGATTAGTCCCGCGCCGCGCGCGCGCTCACCTTCCAACTGATTCCACCAAGGAGAAATCAATGTCTACCGTTACTCTAGGCGGCAACGCCGTCAATGTTACCGGCAACTTTCCCAAAGCCGGCGATGCCGCGCCCGATTTCACGCTGACCGGCAAGGACCTGAAGGACGTGGGCCTCAAGGATTTCGCCGGCAAGCGCAAAGTGCTCAATATCGTGCCGAGCCTCGACACACCGGTGTGCCAGACGTCGACGCGCAAATTTAACGAGAAGGCGGGCGGCCTCGTTAACACGGTGGTGCTCGTCATTTCGGCCGACCTGCCGTTCGCAATGAAGCGTTTCTGCGAAGCCGAAGGCATCAACAACGTCACTTCGCTGTCGACCATGCATGGCCGCGATTTCCTCGCCAAGTACGGCGTCGATATCGCCGACGGCCCGCTGAAAGGCGCCGCCGCGCGCGCGGTGATCGTGCTCGACGAGAACAACAAGGTCAAGTATTCGCAGCTCGTGCCGGAAATCAAGAACGAGCCCGACTACGACGCGGCGCTGGCTGCGCTGAAGTAATTTATCCGGACGGAGTCGCACATCATGGGAGCCGGGCCTGGCGGAACGTTTCAAGGTTCATGTCATTGCGGCAGCGTGCAATTCGAAGTGATGGGCACGCTCGACGAGTTCACGATGTGCGACTGCACTTTGTGCGTGAAGAAGAACGCCCTCATGTATAAAGTCCATGAATCGGGGCTCAAGATCCTGCGCGGCGAGGACAAGTTGAGCCTGTACCAGTGGAACACGCGCGTCGCGCGCCATTATTTCTGCAGCGTCTGCGGCATCTACACGTTTCACCGCAAGCGCGCGGCCCCCGACCACTACGGCGTCAATGTATATTGTCTGGCTGGCGCCGACCTGTCGCGCGTGCCGGTGCGCCGCGTCGACGGCCTGACGATGTCGGTGGTCGGTGCGTAAGGGAGAGCGGAAGTGCTGATATTTGAATTGTCGCAGCCGCACCGGCGCAATGCATCGCAGATGCCGCGCGCGACGCATGCGTCGTCGGCGATACCGGAAAAATTCCGGCGCACGTCGCGGCCGCTGTTGCCCGAAGTGTCCGAGCTCGATGCGGTCCGCCACTACACGAACCTCTCGCGCCTGAATTTTTCGATCGACACGCATTTCTACCCGCTCGGCTCGTGCACGATGAAATACAATCCGCGCGCGTGCAATCAACTGGCGATGCTGCCGCAGTTCCTGGCGCGCCATCCAGACGCGCCCGCGGATACCGGCCAGGGTTTCCTCGCGTGCATGTTCGAATTGCAGGAAATGCTGATTGACGTGACCGGCATGGCCGGCGTGAGCCTGGCGCCCATGGCGGGCGCGCAGGGCGAATTCGCCGGCGTCGCGATGATACGCGCGTACCATGCGGCGCGCGGCGATGCGGCGCGCAGCGAAATTCTGGTGCCGAACGCCGCGCACGGCACGAATCCCGCATCGGCGGTGATGTGCGGTTATACGGTCAGGGAAATTCCCACCGATCGTGAAGGCAACGTCGAGTTGGCGGCGCTGGCTGCCGCGGTAGGTCCGCAAACCGCGGGGCTGATGCTTACCAATCCTTCGACACTCGGGGTGTTCGAGCGCTCGATCATCGACATACGGAAAATCGTGCACGATGCCGGCGGCCTGTTGTACTACGACGGCGCCAACCTCAATGCGATACTCGGCAAGGTCAAGCCCGGCGACATGGGCTTCGACGTGATCCACATCAATCTGCACAAGACATTTTCGACGCCGCACGGCGGCGGCGGTCCCGGCGCGGGCCCGGTCGGCGTGGCCCAGCGGCTGCTGCCGTATCTGCCGTTGCCGATGGTGGCAAAGGATGGCGATAGTTATCGGGTGCAGGACGCGCGCGATGTGCCGCTATCGATCGGCCGCCTGGCCGCGCATCTGGGCAATGCCGGCGTGCTGCTGCGTGCTTATATCTATGCGCGGCTATTGGGCCGCGAAGGCATGCAGCGTGTCGCCGAATTCGCGACGCTGAATGCCAATTACCTGATGGTCGAACTGAAGAAGGCCGGCTTCGACATCGCGTTTCCCGGGCGGCGCGCGAGCCACGAATTCATCGTGACGCTGCGCCGCGAGGCGCGCGAGTGGGGCACGAACGCGATGGATTTCG
>JBDSSV010000470.1:0-2943 GCA_039928535.1 Burkholderiales bacterium | reverse complement strand
GGCTGGCAGGGCCCGTGCCGCGCGCGCTCGCTTTCGTGATCGACCTGCTGATACGCGGGGTGGTGTACGTCGTGGTGGCAGCGCTGGTGGGCCAGCTGAAAGGCACTGGCACCGGCATCATGATGATCGTGGCGTTCCTGCTCGAATGGTTCTACCCGGTGTTCTTCGAAGTGTGGGGCAACGGCGCGACCCCGGGCAAGCGCTCGTTCGGCCTGGTGGTGCTCAACGATACCGGCACGCCCGTCGGGTTCGGCGCGTCGGTTACGCGCAATCTGCTGCGCGCCGTGGATTTTCTGCCGTTTCTTTATGCGTTCGGCCTGATCGCGATGCTGCTCAACCGCGACTTCAAGCGCCTCGGCGATCTGGCCGCCGGCACCATCGTCGTCTATCGCGACAAGGCTGCCGTGCGTGGCGTGCTGCCAGACGCGCGCCCGGTCGCGCCGGCGGCAACGCTGACGCTGGCCGAGAAACGCGCGGTGCTTGATTTCGCCGAGCGCTACGCCACACTGACGGAAGAACGCGCCGATGAACTCGCCGCGCACGCGGCGCCCCTGGTGCGCTCGTCGCGCCAGCCCGCGCAGGTGCTTCTGGGCATTGCGCACTATCAACGTGGCAAGACCGCGTGAATCAAGCGCTCTTCGAGAAGCTGCATCGCGACGATTGGCTGGAATTCGAGGGCTGGCTGACGACGCTTGGCAAACGCGGCTCAACGCGCGCCGCCATGGCGCGTGCCGACGTCGCGCGCCAGTGGCCACACCGCTACCGCGAGCTCGCGCATCATTTGGCGCTCGCCCGCGAACGCGCCTACAGCCCGGAGCTGGTGGATTCCCTCAATCAGCTCGCGCTGCGCGGGCATCAAGCGCTCTACGGCGCGCGCAGCAACGCTTTGAACGGCGTGCTGCGTTTTATCGGCCAGGGTTTTCCGGCGATCGTGCGGCAGGAGTCGCGGCTGGTGTGGATCGCGATGGGGTTTTTGTTCGTGCCGTTCCTCGGCCTGCTTGCCGTGCTCCAGTATTTTCCGGAATTCATTCACTACCTGGTGGGCCCGGACGAGTTACGCTCTTTCGAGCGCATGTATCAGCCGGGCAACCGCGTGCTCGGGCCGCACCGCGAGGCCGCGAATCAGGTGATGATGTTCGGCTTCTATATCTGGAACAACGTAAAGATCGATTTCCAGTGTTTCGCCGGCGGCCTCGCGTTCGGCGTAGGCTCCATCTTCTTCCTGCTATTCAACGGTTTTTCCCTCGGCGCGATCGCCGGGTATCTCACGCATCTGGGCTACATCGAGACGTTCTGGGGTTTCGTCGCCGGTCACAGCGCGTGGGAATTGCTCGGCGCAGCGCTGTCGGGCGCCGCCGGTTTGAAACTGGGCTGGGCGTTGATCGCACCCGGCCGACTGACGCGTCTCGCGGCGCTCAAGGAAGCAGCGCGCCCTGCCGTTCTTTTGCTCTACGGCGCCGCCGGCATGACGACGTTCGCGGCGTCGATCGAGGCGTTCTGGTCCTCGAGCGCCCTGATTCCGCCCGCCATCAAGTACGCGGTCGGCGTTGCGTTCTGGCTGTTGTTCGCCGTGTACTTTACGTTCGCCGGCCACGGCCGCCAGTCCGATGCGTATTGACGATCTCTCCGTCAGCCTGCGCGCGCGCAACCCGTGGGAGGCGTTCGATCTAGGCATCGCGCTGGCGCGCCACACCGGAGCGAATCTGTTCGTCGCTTTTGCGTTGCCGTTTCTCGCCTGCATGCTGCTGGTGAACATTCTTGCGTGGGGCCACCCCACTGCCGCGTTCCTGTTCTTCTGGTGGTTCAAGCCCGCGTTCGATCGCATCGCACTTCACGTGCTGGCGCAGACGGTGTTCGGTGTGACGCCATCCTGGCGCACGACGCTCAAAAACCTGCGGCAGATTCCGCGGACCGGCCTGCTGCATGCTTTGACGCTCGGTCGCTTCGATTTTGCGCGCAGCTTCCACCTGGCCGTCCTCCAGCTCGAAGGCCAGACCGGCAAGTCGCGGCGCGAGCGCATTGCAGTGCTCGATAGAACGGCGCGCCGTCCTGCCGTATGGCTGACCATCGTGATCATTCAATTCAGTTATGTGCTGCTGCTGGGGCTCGACGGTCTGCTCGACATGGTGTCGCCGCCCGGCATGCATTTCAGCCTGCATCTGGGCGAATATTTTTCCAGCGCGGCAGAGGGTTCGATCCTCTACCAGCATCTGTTCAACGCCGCATTTGCGCTGATGGACTGCCTGCTGGAGCCGCTTTACGTCGCGGCGGGTTTCGCGCTATATCTGTCGCGCCGCACGGTGCTCGAAGGCTGGGACCTGGAAGTCGCGTTCAAGCGCATGACCCAGCGCATCGAGACGGCGAGTGTCGCGATGGCAAGAATCGCCGCAGTGCTATTGACCGCGCTGCTGTTGCACGGCGCGGCAGGCAACGACGCGCTGGCGCAGACCGCCAATCCGGCAAAGTCAGGGACGACCGCGCCGGATGCCGCGCTGGATGCAAGTCCCGCGACCGCCAATGCGCCGTCGCCGGAAAAGCAACTGATCGCCGAGATATTAAAAGGCGCCGATTTCAATCAATACGAAGACCGCAAGCTATGGCGGCGCAAGACGCCGCTGGCGCCAAACAAGATTCAGGTCGATGACGGCTGGCTCAAGTTCGCGCAGATGATGGCCGAAGTGCTGCGCTTCGCGGTCTGGATAGCCGCCATCGGTTTCATCGGGTGGCTGCTGTATTACCTGGCGCAGCGCCTGGGCTGGTTAAAGGAGGTGATGGGCAAACGCGCGGGCTATAAGCCGGATGTGTTGTTCGGCCTCGACTTGCGCGCCGCGAGCCTGCCCGACGATATCCCGGCCGCCGCGCGGGCATTGCTCGCGCAAGGCGAAATGCGCGCCGCGCTGTCGCTGCTGTATCGCGGCGCGTTGCGCGTATTGATCCACGAAC